>JAKLGN010000148.1 GCA_022710665.1 Methanoregula sp.
TTTCTCATAGTCTCATACTAAGGGCGCCACCTACGGAACTGGTTTTCCCTTAAGTCGAAACCGGCCCGTCGTGGACGGACCTTTCATGATTGAGCCATATTGTAAGCCGCTTATTCTATAAATTGCAAGCGGTTTCGGCAGCCGGGGCGCCCGGGATGCCGCGGCGGCTGCGGATTGCCTTCTCGCGGGCGCGGAGCAAAGGCGCCCGGGCCTACCCCCTCAGCTCAGGGAAATCCTCCTCGAAGAACTCCCGTTCGTGGCGTTCGTTGGCCGCGCGGTGCTGCTTTTCGTTCTGCCGCAGCTCGACCCGCCGGATCTTGCCGGAGATGGTCTTGGGCAGCGATTCCACGTACTCGATGGCACGGGGATATTTGTACGGGGCTGTCACTTTCTTGACATGGTTCTGGATCTCATGCGTCAGGCTGTCCGATGGTTTGTGCCCGGGCTTTAAGATAATGAATGCCTTGACGATAAGACCGCGGATATCGTCCGGTGAACCAACAACCGCGGCCTCCTGGACAGCAGGGTGCTCGATCAAAGCGCTCTCCACTTCAAACGGTCCGATCCGGTACCCGGATGCCTTGATTACATCGTCGTCACGGCCAATGAACCAGAGGTACCCGTCTTCGTCCCGGTACGCCTTATCCCCGGTATAGTACCAGTCCCCGACAAAGGACTTTTTATTTTCTTCCTCATTGTTGAGGTAATCCCGGAACAGGCCAACCGGGCGCGGTTTCGTGCTGATGGCAATCCTCCCTTCCTCGTGGAGACCTACGGGTTTACCGTTATCATCATGGAGCTCGATCTGCCACCCCGGGGCAGGTCTCCCCATGGAACCGAATTTCGGTTTCATCCCGGGAAAAGTTCCTATACAGAGCACGGTCTCCGTCTGGCCGTAACCCTCGTAAATGGTGAGACCGGTTGCATCTTTCCATGCCTTGATCACTTCCGGATTGAGCGGTTCCCCGGCGCTTGTGCAGTGTCGCAGCTCGGAGAAATCGAACTTGTCAAGGTCGGCAAGGATCAGCATACGGTAGATGGTGGGGGGGCAGCAGAAAGTGGTGATGCCGAACTTCTCGATAAGCGGCAGGATCTCTGTGTTATTGAAACGGCTGCGGATGTCGTATACAAAGATCGCACTTCCCTCGATCCACTGACCATAGAATTTACCCCATGCACTCTTTGCCCACCCGGTATCGGAAAGCGTGAAGTGCAGGTCGTTTTTGCGGAGGTCGTGCCAGAACCTGGCAGTCACAATGTGGCCCAGCGGATAACTGTGGTCGTGTACCACCATCTTGGGCTCGCCGGTTGTGCCGGAGGTAAAAAAGATGATCATGGGATCGGTGCTCTTTGTCTTCTTTGTGCCCGGGAGGTTGACAATCTTTGCTGATACCGGCGCGGGGTAGTTGAGTTCAACCGGGTAACTTATCCATCCCGGCCGTTTACCGTCAATGAGAACCCGGCAGGTGAGCGATGGGCATTCCTTTGAGATCTCGTCAATCTTTTCCGCATGCTCCTGCATGGTGATGACCATCTTGATGTCAGCGATATTGATCCGGTATTTCAGATCTTTCGGGGTGAGCATGGTCGGTGCCGGACAATAGATCGCCCCGCGCTTGATCAGGGCAATCGTAAACGTCCACCACTCCGGTACCCGGGGCAGCATGATCAGGACACGGTCACCCTTGTTCACGCCGTATTTGATCATGATATTGACGATCTGGTTCGAGAGCCTCATCAGATCCCAGAACGTGAACCTCTTCTCCACACCTTCCTGGTTCACCCAGATCATCGCAAGTTTGTTCCGGTCCTTGTTTGCCCATGCATCGATCACATCAAAGCCGAAATTAAAGTATTCGGGAACTTCGATCCGGAAATTCCTGTATGTTTCGTCATAATCCGGCATGTTATGGTCTTCAGGAAGCAGGACCGGTCCGGCTGATGGCAGGGTCGTTACACCAATCGTACCAGCCCCGTTGCCCTTGGCAAGGTGTGTGGTGCACGCCTCGCTGATCCAGTCCGACCGCGAGACCTTCTTCTTTGCACAGGATTTATCGATCGTCCCGGTCAGTCCGTCATCCATGGTAACAGAAAATCGCACCATATCATATCCATTTGGTGGTGCATTTAATACGTGTTACGATTGGTATGTGCACCAGGAATGACGTTCAGAATAGGCGTTCCTGAAGGCAATCTGCCGGGAAATAAGGATTCTGGCGATAATTTCATGCCGGTATACTTTTTCAGCTCGGCAGCCCGGAGTTCATTGCGTTTTATTTTTCCGGATATGGTCTTCGGGAGCTCCGCAATGAATTCGATCTCCCGCGGGTACTTGTAGAGTGCGGTTGTCCGCTTTACGTAACTCTTGATGTCCCGGATCAGGGATTCTGACGGTTCATACCCCTTGTTCAGGACAACAAAAGCTTTGACGATCATCCCCCGGATCCGGTCAGGCGATCCGACAACAGCGGCCTCCTGCACTGCAGGATGTTCAAGCAGGGCACTCTCAACCTCGAACGGCCCGATGCGGTAACCGGAGCTCTTGATGACATCGTCACTCCTCCCGACAAACCAGAAGTACCCGTCATCGTCCCGGCTGACCTTGTCTCCCGTATAATACCAGCCATGGGCAAATGATTTGTTATTCTCCTCTGGATTGTCAAGGTATTCGACAAAGAGCCCCGGCGGACGGGGATTACACCCGATGGCAAGCCTGCCCTCCTTGGGGTTGTCAACCGGTTTTCCCATATCATCATGGATCTCGATCCGCCAGCCAGGAGAAGGTTTGCCCATGGAACCGGGCCGGGGTTCAACGCACGGGAACGCTGCAACACAACAGGCGGTCTCGATCTGCCCGTACCCCTCGCAGATCGTGAGACCGGTCCCTTCCTTCCATACCCGGATTACCTCGGGATTGAGCGGTTCGCCGGCACTGGTGCAGTGGCGCAGGGACGAGAGGTCGAACTTCTCCAGATCGGCAAGGATCAGCATCCGGTAAATGGTCGGGGGACAGCAGAAGGTGCTGATCTGGTACTTTTCAAGAAGCGGCAGGACTTCGGTTGCCTGAAATTTCCCGATGAAGTTATAGACAAAGATACACGCACCTTCGATCCACTGGCCGAAGATCTTACCCCATGCGCACTTTGCCCAGCCGGTATCGGAGACCGTGAAATGGAGATCGTTGTGCCGGACATCCTGCCAGAGCCGGGCGGTGACGATATGACCCAGCGGATAACTGTGGTTGTGGAGCACCATCTTCGGCTCGCCCGTAGTGCCGGATGTGAAATAGATCAGCATCGGGTCCGTACTCCGCATACGTAGCTGATCGGGAATACTGACCGAGCGA
>JAKLGN010000149.1 GCA_022710665.1 Methanoregula sp.
TGACGCAGGAGCCGCAGTCTTCTTTTCTCCGCTCGTCCTATGCAGGGCAGTGTGCAGGGGATATCCCTTGTTCAGGAAGGCCCCGAAACTCAACCATCTGGGGACATCCAGAGAGATACCGCGTCCTGACTCACCTGGTGATCAGGTGATGACCATCGGGGAGTGAGCAGCCTCCCCGTTTTCTGTCGGGGGCAGAACCTCTTTCATTGAATAATTATTTATAATAAGGTTGCATTATACTATTCCAATGTATCTGTCCGCTCTTCCCAGGCCAACAAGTGCGACCCGTGTACGGGTCGCACCTGGTAAGCGGACGCTTTTCTTCACTCTTTAAGGGTCCGTGAATGCGGCAATCCGAAAGAGAACGTAGCGGTGAATGAATTTTTAAAAAAATGGTGAAAGTTATGGGGATAATTCTTGAACAGCAGGATGGCGAATGGTATAATTCCCTCCCCCACAGGGGGGCGGTCTATGATCTAATTTCCACGGCGGTGTATGCCGAAGATACCGCAGTGAGACTCCAGGCTGTGGTTGCGCTGGGAAAGAGCGGGGATCCGCGTGCGGTCCGGCCTCTCGTTGACCTGCTAAGTGATGACGATCCGGAGATCCGGTTATCGGCAACAAAGTCACTTGGCCAGCTGAAGAGTGGCCGCCCGGTAGATGAGCTGATAGGAAGGCTCCGGGACCGTGACGAGCGTATCGCCACCCGCGAGCAGGCAGCTGTAGCGCTGTCCGTTATCCGGAGCACCGGGGCCATCAGTGGTCTCCGTGAGTTTGCCTCGGACAAGGATGAGGACCCGGTTCTTCGCTCGTTCTCCAAAAACCTGCTGAAGGAGAGCGGGACTCTCTGAAGAGATCCCCGCAGGATCCTGCTTCCCGTTCTTACCCTGTTTTGGGCGAAAGCCTTGGCATGGTATCTCTCCGAATCAACCCGTTGCGAATTTTCCTAACCCAAGAGGAATCACGTTCTCTGATCCGTCAGCCTTACACAGGTTTGATGCAACAATGTAATGGTATGAAAGAAAAACAACCGGTTCCCGCACGTGCCACCTGCAGCCGCTGCGGGGAGTGCTGCCGTTGGCTTCCGTTCGCGGTTGTCCGGCAGTGCAAACCTCATCAGCTGCATTATCTCCGGGAACGGGGGCTGATGGAAACAGACGGGTATTTCCTGATCAATGCACCATGCCGGCACCTGGTACAGGAAAAACCTGACAGCAGGGGAGTCACGAAGTGGATCTGCGCCATTTATGACACGAGGCCGGCTACCTGCCGGGACTTCTGCGGGAAAGCCCTGAGCGGCGGGAAGCGGTATTACGTGCCCCAGGGGTGCACCATGGCGGGTGAAAGGAAGGAAAAAGAAACAGCAGACCGCCAGGCAGGCGGCGCTCTCCCATAATCTTTAAGGGTAACCGGTGATTTTAACCCTCCAGTCAAAGAAAGATTTTCAGCGTTAATAATAATAACAAAGGGTATAGTAGCAATCTAGCCACTAATTATTTCACTTGAATATTGACCCCCCTCGCGCCAGCCCGCCCCCGATGGGGGGATTGCCGGCGCAAGAAGAGGTGAACGATTATTAACGTGAGATTCAAGGGACACCGTTGATACTCTACCCATGTTTAAAAAAGGACCGGTTTTCTTGGGGAACACGGCATACCGTGTCAGGCCCTTGTAAAAGGACCAGAAATATCAGACTTCATACCATTCGATATATCAGCTGCTGGCAATATTTTTTCTGTCCCGTAACCGGACATCAATCTGCCGGTACGGGATCTCAATTCCCTCTTCTGCAAACCGCTCTTCGATTCTCCCGATTACCCAGTCCTTTACCTCCCAGGTCTTATTGTAATCACTGATCCAGAGAAGCAGCTGCCCGTTGAGACTGGATTCCCCGAACTCAAGGAAATACACAGACGGCGCCGGATCGTCAATTACCCACGGTGTCTTTTCTGCGGCTTCAAGAGCGATCTCAAGCAGGATTTTCCTCACGTTTTTCATACCTGACCCATAGGCAACCGAGAACGGAATACTGACTTTGAGTTTGAGATCCGGCATTGCGTAGTTGATGACAATACTCTCGGCAACCTTCTTGTTTGGAATGGTGATGATCATGCTTTCGCTTGTTTTTATCCGCGTACTGCGGGGGCCAACCTGGACCACATCGCCGATAAAGGAATCGATTTTTATCCGGTCCCCCATTTTGAACGGCTTGTCGATGGCAATAATGGCCCCCCCGAAAAAGTTTCCGATAATGTCCTGTGCAGCAAGCGCAAGCGCAATACCCGCGATACCCGCGCCGGCTAACAACGGGGTGATATCAACCTGGAACTCCGTGAGCACCAGCATGATGGCAATAAACCATATCACGTATTTTACGATCACCTCAAGCATCGGGAACAGGCGTTTGTTGAGATCCGTATCGGTCTTCTGTGCAAGCATGCCCCCGTAGATATGGAAAACATTGTAGGAGAAGACCGATGCAACCCAGGCATTGATAATGATGAAAAATGCACTGACAACCTTGTCGGTTTCAAACCATCCGAGTGACGAAGGAAGCACGTCGAAAAGAATGATTGCGCTATAGATCGACAATGCGATGATAATGACGACGATCGGTTTACTTACTGCCGCAAGGATGATGTCATCCAGCCGGGTTTCCGTCTGTTCTGCTCTCTTTGTCAGCCAGCCGATAACGAGGTAGGCAATCACCGCCAGGGTAAACCCTGCAATAATCGTTATCGCGGCATAGAGTATGTTCATCTCCATATGGCAGACCTCCCGTCGTGGATGTGTGGTCCCGGAAAAAAACCGCTCATGTGATCAAAAGTGGGATGTATGATATTAATAGATTCGTGAGTTGTGGTATCCTGAATTTATTTCATTAATATGCTACCCGGGATAATCTCATCGGAAGCCTCTTTTTTTTGTGGTATGAGGGGGCCCCCATTGACCCCCTTTTCTTCGAAGGTTCTCGGTCAGTTGTCTTGAGTGACCATCCTAATGGGGGGATTCCCGGGTGGCGGGGGTGGAAGCACAAAGTGCTGGAGCCCCCAAGAGCGATCATGATAGGAAAACCGATTATAATAAATGAGTCGCCAGAATGGGACTATCCCTTTTTTTAAATCGATGATATGAAAAAGCAGGCAATTAATCTTGGGTAAACTACCCGTTTAGCACCTAACAATCTCAAGCAATCATCCGCCCCCCTTGCGCCAGCCCTGCCCCCATTGGGGCGGGGGCGCATGCGATACCTCTGAATTGCCCAAATCCCGATACAGGTACTACAGCACTATCGCAACCGGGGCGCCATAGCGGCGGGGCGAAGCCCCT
>JAKLGN010000015.1 GCA_022710665.1 Methanoregula sp.
CGAACGGGCGTCCTGATGCAATGGGAGGTGCAGGGTCTTCCCCGATGACCGGGGGGGAAAACGCAGCAGCTGGCATGCCTGGTACCGCGGGAGGTTCCCAGAGAACAGCCGGGGAAAATAATGCCGGTATGCCTGGAATGGGATCTCCTCAGAGATCTGGAGGGGATTCTACAACTGGCATTCCTGATGTCCCGGGACAAAATGATGCAATGGTGAGAATGGCCGGGATGATAGGATCACCCGGCGGTATCACTGTCGCCCGGTTCGCATCGTTCAGCGGGACCGGTGCTCTGCCGGGACCCGGCGCCGGCGGCCATGGCCCGTTCCCGCAGCGGCAGCAACGCGGGCCTCCGGCACAATCCCCTGCATATCCCTGCGGTCCTGCCCAGGCAGCCCCGCTCCCCGCCGCATCAGGCCAGAGCCGTGATGAGTCAAAAGATGAGGGTCTCCCGCGGCAGCGGTCCAAACGGACCGGATTCCTGCCGCAGATACCGGACCCTATCGTTCCCGAGCCTGTGTCACCATCGGTGATCCCGCAGGCTCTCTTCCCGCTCAACATGCTACTGTTCGGGGGATTCCGCAGGATTTCGAAGAAGAATGTGCTGGAGCATGAAGCACGGCAGGTCATCTACCAGGCCATCACCGCAGCGCCCGGTACCGATGTGAAGACGCTGACCGAAGTGACCGGGATCAATGAGAATACCCTCCGGTATCATCTTGACCGGCTCGTGGCAACCGGCAAGATCACGAGCTTTGCACGACCCGGTGTCGTCCGGTATGTCCAGAACCAGGGAGCATTCACTCAGTTTGAGCACCGGGTCTTCCACTATCTCTGGACCGATACCCCCCGCGGGATCCTCTGGCTGCTCCGGCAAAACCCGGGCCTGACCCGCCAGCAGCTTGCCGATGCCCTCATGATTGCCGGCCCATCGGTCACCCGGCAGATGGACAACCTGATAGAAGACGGGATCGTGGAGAACCGGTTCCCCGGCAGGTCCAACCATTATTACCTCACGGCAGAATCTGCCCAGGCCATCGATAAGGTGATGAGGCAGGCTCAGGCGATGCATAAAGAGCATGAAGCCCTGCCGATGGCAGTATCTGCGGGATAAACTGCTTTCATTTTTTGATCTTCCTTCTTGTTTTTCCTTCTGGTAAAATACGGAGAGGATAATTTCTGGCATTCACCTGCAGGGAACAGGCAGGGTTCCTGCGGTTGTCGAACGTTCCTGATGTTCCCTTCATTCCCCTACCCGACAGGGACGGACGTGTAGCTTTCCGTCCGGGAAAAGGTTTGATAACCCCTGCTGATGGTTTGATGGAAACGGGTGAACCGGGACGAATTGTTCCCCACCCGCCAGGAAGGAAAACAATGTACAAAAAGATAGCACTCTGTGCAATGCTGGTCCTCCTCCTTGCACCGGCAGCCGTCATGGCAGCCGGGCAGCAGGGACAGGGATCATGCACGGGCAATGAGGCAGGCACCTGTCTGCAGGTACAGCAACAGGGATCTGGCGACATGACGGGCCAGGGACAATTCCAGAACGGCAATGCCCGGATGCTCCAGACCCACACCTGTGACGGGGACTGCGACCAGAGCCAGGTCCGGAATATGACCCGGAACCAGAACCGTCTGAATGCCGATCCTCTCCAGCAGGGTGGAGCCGCCGAACCGTCCCAGAACCGGTTCGGTATGATGAAAGGAAAGGGTCAGACCATCCAGACCGGTCTCGCTGACCAGCTGAGAACCCACATCCGGAACGCGGCAGGAATCTGCCGCATGCTGCAGCCGTCACCTGCGGTTACGACAGCAACCCCGTAAATACCGTGTGGATATCGGGGACTCCGGGCCTGAGGGAAAATTAGCCCTATACGGGCTCCTTTTCCTTCCCTCATCTCCGGGCCGATGCCGGAAAACCCCGTAATATCTCTCTTTTCAGTTCCTGTGGAGAATACGCCATATAATCGCTCCGTTTGCCAAAATACGGCAGAATTGCACCTCGTATAAACGCCACCAAAGGCCCTTAAATCGACCCGGTTCAGGCCCCCTATTTTACCCCATACGGGGCCCGGAAAGGCTGCCGGAATGCGATTATGAAGGCCGGTTTTTCCGACGGAGACCTCAAAAAATGGGGAAAATCCTTATTTCCATCCCCGTCCATACTCCCCGGCACAGGGGATACAGACAAATTTCCCGTCTTTCACCCGGGTCCGGTGCTCGGCGACCATTTCGCCGCAGGATGCGCACTGGACGGACCGGAATATCCGGGCTTTCTCCGGGACATCAGGCTCGATCTCTTTGATGATGAACAGGTCATCGACCGGCATTGCGAGGATTTTATCGATGATTGCGGTTTGCCGCTCGTGAAATTCTTTCAGTTCTTCCTGTGTTGCCGTCCCGCCCATCACCTTCGGACGGAGTGCTGCAGCCTGCGGATCGATCCGTTCTACCACGGGCTCCGGTCGCTGGACAAGCCGGATGGCCCGGTTGTATGTCCTGTCGATGAACGTGTAGGCATGCTTGCCGAAGTCCCTCAGAATAAGGTTGCCTTTACCGATCGAGCAGCCTGCAACCACCTGGATCGCATCGACCCCGCAGGCATCGTTCTCGACAATGCAGACCAGTTCTTCATCATCAGACCGGCCGGCCCGCAGGGCATCCATCGCGTACCGTGCAGCACGATAGCCGAGAGCAAGGCCGGGGCAGGCATGCCCGTGGAAAGCAACGGCATCATCATAGGATTTAATCGGATGTGTCATTGGGATCACGTGATTATATCACTTTCATTCTTTCAGATTAAGAGTTTACAAAATCAAAAATTTGGTCGGGTTATTCCCGTATGAAATGAGGCATATTGTCGATGAGAGAGATGTGTAAGTATTGTTGTTCTGTCTCACATACTCGTCACCTGCCGTGATGGAATCAGATCCCCTTGCAATTCATCAGTCTGCTCCGATCGCGGCACGACAACGTGCCTCCCGCACAGGCGCTCGATTGTGACCGGGATCCCGTAGACCTCCTCGATCATCTCCGGTGTAATAATTTCCTCCCCCCCTGCGCCAAATACCCGTCCTTCTTTTACAAGAACGAACTTGTCGGCATAATGCAGCGCAAGATTGAGATCATGCATGGTCATGAGAGCGGTAAGACGATGGATCCTGACAATGGATCGGATGAACTGCATGATCCCGTGCTGGTTCTTCAGGTCGAGGCTGCTGGTCGGCTCATCGAGAAGGAGGACGCGGGGCTCCTGAACAAGCGCCCGGGCGATCGCAACTTTCTGGAGTTCTCCGCCGCTCATCGCATCCACGTGCCGCATGGCAAGGTTCGCAAGGCCGAGTTGGTCGATGATGGACTGCACTTTTAAGACATCATCGCGCCGCATATCCCAGCCGATCCACGGGCGCCGGCCGAGCAGGATCGCGTCAAATGCCGTTACCTTGGGGGGCTCGATGTGCTGCGGGACGTATGCCATCGACTGCGCGATCTCCCGGCGTGAGAGGGAGAGGATGTCCTGCTCGCCGAGCATGATCGTTCCCGTCCGGGGCCGCAGCATGGCGTTCAGGCACCGCAGCAGAGTGGTTTTCCCGGCCCCGTTGGGCCCGAGAATCGCAACGATCTCGCCGGGAGATGCGGTGCACCCGACATCCTGCAGCACCGGGTGGCTGTTGTACCGGAACGAAAGATCTGCAACATTCAGGATCATGAACGGTTCCCCCGGATGAGCAGGTAGAGGAAGAGCGGGGCCCCGAGGAATGCAGTCAGAACACCAACAGGTAATACGGCAGGAGCGATGATGATCCGTGCTACGGTATCGGCAGCAAGAAGGATGATCCCTCCGACAACACAGGAGACCGGAAAGAGATAACGCTGGTCGTCGCCAATGACACGCCGTACCATGTGGGGGCTCACAAGACCGATGAATCCGATGATGCCAAGGAAAGAGACGACCACCGCCGCGATCAGGGAGGATAGGAACATTGCGATGGTCCGGACCCGTTCGACATGAATGCCGAGGCTTTTCGCTATCTCATCGCCGCTGTCAAGCGCATTGTAATCCCAACGGCGGAGGAGGAAATAGAGGATGCACGGTACAACCACGAGAACGATAATGACAAGATCGTTCCAGGTCGCCCTTCCGATGTCACCGAAGGTCCAGAAGACGATGGCTGCGATCTGTTCGGCACTGGAGAAGTACTGGAGGAAAGTCGTCCCGGCCGTGAACAGGGCGGCAAGGGCTACCCCGACCAGGATCATCACTTCGGGGGAAGTGGTCCGGTATTTCGCCACGAGAAGGATGACAACGGTGGCACCCAGTGAAGCGATGAAGGCGCAGACAGTCACAAGCCAGGGATTGTTGACAACAATCGCATCGGTGAGCATCCGCCCGAGTGTCCCTGCCCCGAGGCTGGTGATGGCGAATGCCGCTCCGAACGCTGCGGCCTGAGAAACTCCGAGTGTGTAGGGAGAACTTAGCGGGTTTCTCAGTACTGACTGCATCACGACCCCGGCTGCTGCAAGCCCGGCCCCGCAGACAATCGCAGACAGCACGCGGGGGAGCCGGATATTCCAGATGATCATCTCCGCATTGCCGGATGTGTGGTACAGGAGCGTCTGCCAGACATCCTCTACCGGGAGCATCACACTGCCGACACCGATGGAAATGAATGATAGTACAACGAGGAATACCAGACTACCAACAAGGACCAGCGCCTTTCTCCGTAGATACCCGGTATAGACCAGGGGCTCGGTTGTGGTGCTGATATCAAGATGCACGATGCTCCTCCTTATTCCGGACCCGCTGGCTTCTTTGCAACGGTCATGACCGATTGGAAGTCAATCGGGATCATGTCGCGCACAACAAGGCCATGATCAGCAAGCAGCCGGTTGTACTTGGTGAGCGGCACGCTATCTGCGAATACATACCGTTTCGCTTGTTTCTGCACGCCAGAGAAAGCCCAGAGGTTCCATTCAAGGCTGATCCAGGGATCCGGGCTGTCATCATCCATGACCTGCTTGTTGATGTAGAGCCCGCCCGGATTCAGGGCATCAGCGATCTTCGGGATGAGCGAGGGCACCTTCCCTCCGGGGTTCGATGACGAGAAGATAATGTCATACCCGCTGCCGATGGAATCATGGAAGAAATCCCCGGGGAGGATGTGAACACGGGAAGCCTTGTAGCGGGAGACAAAACTGCCGGTGGCCTCGATGACCGGTGGCAGGTCGAAAACGGCTGCTTCGAGCCCCGGATTCTTCTGGCAGAACGCAATTGCGTAGAGCCCGTGTCCTCCCCCGAGATCGAGCAGCCGCTTTGCGGAAGAGAACTCCGGGAGCGCCGCAACATGACCGGTCACCTTCTGGAGGATCCCGCACCGGCAGCTCTCGGCCATGGACGGGATGATGACATCACGGAACATCTCTGCCCGGTCATAGGTGACCGGCCCGTCTTTGAGAATGTTCGGAAGATCGGCCCAGAGTCCGGCAAGCCGCCGCTGGAAGGAGATGGCGTGCTGCTGACAGAAAGGTGAATCACGGATGAGGAACGATTGTGCAACCGCACTCGTCCGGAATTTTCCCCCATCCTTTTCCAGCAGGCCGATCGATGCCATACTTTCGCACAGGAGATCCATCAGGTTCTCTCTGCAACCAAGGGCCGCTGCACAGTCGCTGCCTGTCATCGGTTCGCGGAGCAGGTCAAAGAGCCCGAGGTCCAGGGCAGTAATCACCGCATGATACTGTCGCACACCCGCAAGCGCCGTGTCGAAAAAGGCGAGGGGAGTGGTTCCGGGGATCTCCGGAACCACAGCGAGATCAGGAACCGTGGCCGGATTGTCGCACATCTCCGCACCATCATTTCACGAGTGTTGAGAACGGGACAAACCCGCCAAAGAGCGTTTTCATGTCGCTGTACACCGGTTTACCGTCGAGGGTTGTGTAGATCTCATCTGTCTTTGCTGCGGGGTCCACATCGGCAAACTGCTCGGGATAGAGGGTCTTGCCGATGTAATATGCATCCGCAAGGACCGTGTCGTAATTGTTCGCGTACCAGTTGTACGGCATCACCCCGTACACCCGGTTGTTCTTCACAGCGGAGAGCGACTGGTACACCGGGTCCTTGAGATCCTCTTTCACGAGAGAATAACTCGCCTCATCGACAAAGATGATGTCCGGATCCCATTCCAGCAGCTTCTCCTTGTCGATCATCATCTGGCCGTTCTGGCCGGCAGAGGATGCCACGTTGTTGCCGTTCACCATCATGAGCGGAGAGTAGCCGGGATCTGTTGAGAGGAATCCGTGGGCCCCGTTGTAGGCGATGCCCCCCACATACACTTTCGGACGTTTATCGGCAGGGATGTCCTTGGTCCTGGCATTAAGATCCTTAATTGTCCCGTCAATGTACGAAGTGATCGATTCTGCCCGTTGCTCTTTACCGAGAATCTTTGCCATGAGCCGCAGGGACTGGTAAAACGTATCCCTATTCTTCCCGAGATCGCCGGTCACAAGCGCGACCACGGGTCGGCCGCTCTTCTCCTGCAGGGTCTGGGCGTCCTTCGTGGTTGTGAATGTATAGAAGACAACGTCGGGGTTCTGCGCGGCGATCAGTTCGGGATCCCCGGTCTTTCCGCCGATGTATGGTTTCCTGGCAAGGTCCGGGTTTGCGAGATTGTATGGCTTGTCGATCCCGGATGGCATACCGAAACCGCTGGTGTTGTACTTCTTCTGTTCCCGGTCATCCACGCCAACGACCTTATCGGCAGCCTGGAGGTAGCAGATCATCCGCAGCGCCCCGGCGCCGACGCCGACGATCCGCTGCGGGTCCTGTTTCACCTCCACGGAACGGTTTGCCATATCCGTGACGGTGATGGTTGTGGAAGTTGCCTGCGCCTTGACCGGGGCTGCGCCCTGCGCGGTGCATCCGGCGAAGAGAAGCATGCCCGTAAGGAGCAGCGCAACGATGAGAATAACAAGCGTGGCTTTCCTCATCACGCTACGCCTCCTTCTTCCGCGCCTGCGTGACGAGTTTCGATGCCCCGAAGACTGCGACGAACGCAAGAATAACTCCGATGACCATGACAATCAGCTCACCGGGTTTTCCCAGCGCATCGCCCATGGTGTAATCAGGGAACGGGGCTTCGTACGAGAATTTCCCGGTCAGGTCCTCCTTGATCTCGGCATTCTCCGGTGTCGCACCGGTCAGGGTCTTATCACCCTGGACAACGAGTGCGGTGCTTTCGAGCCCGTCAGGATCTCCGGAAGCCAGGAATACGGCAAGAACCCCGATGCAGATTGCAATGGCGATGCCGAGTAGAATGAAGGTATTCCGCTCCATCAGGCACTCACCGCCCTTGGAAGAACAATAATATCCGGTCGTGCCGTGGCGATCAGGTTGACCGCAAAGACCGTGATGCCGCCTTCAATCACACCGATTGCGGCGTGGTACAGCCCCATCGCGACAAGGCCGGGAACAAGCGGAAACGTCCCGGCCAGATACATTTCAATTGCGCAGGCAAGTGCAGAGACAACGCAGGCCAGCCATGCGGCAATGAATAGGGAGGCGTTCTGATTCTTCGTGGCAATGGTTAGACCATGGAATGTGTAATATCCGACAAACCCTCCGATAACGCCCATGTTGACGATGTTGGCGCCCATGGTCGTGATCCCGCCGTCACCGAACAGGATTCCCTGGATGACAAGGACTAGCGTGAGAATGAAAACTGCGGCAAAGGGCGAGCCGAGAATGATTGCAGCAAGCGCCCCTCCCACCAGATGGCCGCTCGTTCCCATGGCAACGGGAAGGTTGAAGGCCTGGATCGCGAAAATGCCAGCAGCAAGGACCGCAACGAGGGGAATTTTTTCTTCACTCATCTCTTTCTTAGCCCATCGCAGGGAGAGTGCGATGAAAATCAGGGCGACAATCCAGTAGACAGCTCCCTGTGATAGTGGTATGAATGCGTCAGGAATATGCATGAAATCATCACTTTGTTACGTTTTTGTACTATCGTAGCACTAAGTGAATAAAAAGTGTTTCGATTTAAGATTTGATTTTACGAATATACTTTTTATGACATTACCAGCAAGGGGAAAATGAGGTCTGAAATTTCACTCCGGAATATTTTCCGACGTAATCTGAAATTGCCGGATCTCATCCGGCAACAACTAAAGCAAGTTTTATTTAGTTAAAACAAATAAACTTGGATCCGTTTATTATGCATATCATGGAAGGATTCTTACCGTGGCAGTGGTGCGTGGTCTGGTGGATCATCGCTCTTCCCTGCCTCATGCTCGGAATATGGCAGCTGAAAAAAGTCCTGGCGGCAGATCGCGAAGCACTCCCCCTGCTGGGAGTGACCGGGGGATTTGTCTTCATCCTGTCGTCGCTGAAACTCCCGTCTGTCACGGGCAGTTGTTCCCATCCTACCGGAACCGGGCTCTCGACGATTTCGTTCGGGCCCTGGATTACGGCACTGATCTGTGCGATCGTTCTTTTGTTCCAGAGCATGTTCCTTGCTCATGGCGGACTTTCCGTCCTTGGAGCCAACATTGTGTCGATGGGGATTGTCGGGCCGCTGGTCGGGTACGCAATATACCGGCTGCTCAAGAACACATCGCTCAATATCTACATCACCGTGTTTCTTGTGAGCGCTCTTGCGGACATGGCCACGTACGTCACAACATCCCTTGAGCTTGCGCTGGCGTATCCGGCACAAGCCGGTGGCGTTGCAAACTCCTTTGCCATGTTCATGACAATCTTTGCCGTTACGCAGGTCCCCCTCGCGATTGTCGAAGGTGTCATCCTCGCACTGGTGTTCAAGTATATCGTGGCACTCAAACCCGACATCCTGATCCGGCTGGGTGTCTTCTCCGAAAAACAGATCGAAGCGGCGCGGAGTGAGTTCTGATGGCGTTCAGATACACGCTCGAACTCCTTGCCGGAATCGCCGTTATCGGGTTCTGTGCCCTGTTCCTGTACACGAGTGCGACCATGAGCGGGGCGGAATTTGCCGGTTCTGATAATATTGGTTCGGGACTTATCGCAAAACTCTCCGGAACACCTGTGGAAAATTTTCAACCATTAATCCCTCAGTGGGTGCCGCCAAGCGGGGAGATCGAGGCGTGCCTGTTTGCATTGCAGGCAGCCGTTGGCGGGATCCTGGTCGGGGGTGTATTTGGTTTCTGGCTCGGGCAGGCTCATGGAAAGAATATGAGATAAGAAAATCTGCTTTTTTTATCCCCCTCCTGTATCATTATTACCCGGTAATCAGAACGGTAACATATGTCAGATACCGGGGCCCGGCCGGTCCTGAAACGCGAGATCGGCCTCTTCGACGCTACCGCGCTCGGTATCGGCGCAATCATCGGTTCCGGCATTTTCGTTGTCACCGGCATTGTCGCCGGGATTGCCGGGCCGGCGATGGTCTTCTCCATTATTATTGCCGGCATCATTGCCGTCTTCTCGGCCATGAGTGTCGCTGAACTGGGAACATATCTTCCGGAAGAGGGCGGGACCTATGCCTATGCCCAGAAACTCATCTCCCCTTTCGCGGGATTCATCGCCGGGTGGATCTGGATCTTCTCCAACATCTTTGTCGGTGCGGCGGTCTCGCTGGGCTTTGCCCATTATTTCGTCACGATCTTCCCGTCAGTACCGGTTAAAGTCATCGCTGTCGTGATCTGCCTCATTTTCATCACCATCAATTATCTGGGGCTGAAAGGATCGGTCCTTTTCAACAACCTCCTTGTCATGGCAAAGATCCTGATCCTCCTGTTCTTCATCGCGTTCGGTCTGGGATTTGTAAGGCTAGGAACCTTTATTCCCCTTGCGCCGGAAGGTCCGGTGGGGATCCTCAGCGGGGCCGCCCTCATCTTCTTTGCCTATACCGGGTTCGCTCGGGTTACCATCATGGCCGAAGAGGTAAGGGACCCGGAGAAAACGATTCCCCGTTCGATCTACCTCGCGCTTGGAATCTCGACGGTTATCTATCTGTTCGTGAGCATTGTCGCTGTCGGCCTTGCCGGGGCACCGGCTCTCGCACATTCCGGCTCGCCCCTTGCCGATGCAATCGGGATGACCGGAAGTTCCGGGGCTATCCTGGTGATCTCGCTGGGAGCAATGATCGCAACAGCAAGCGTGCTTCTGACCACCATCATGGGAATATCCCGGATTGTCTTCTCCATGGCCCGCAGCCAGGATCTCCCCCCGCTGCTTGGCAGGATTCATCCCCGGTTCAGTACACCCCACTACGCGATTGTGATCACCGGTGCCTGCATGATCGCCGCCCTCCTTCTCGCGGACCTTGCGCTGGTCGTCTCGGTCAGCACGTTTGCGATGCTGCTCTATTACCTGATCGCCAACATCGCCGCACTCCGGCTGCCCCGGGAACACCGTAAGTATCCTGCGTGGGTGCCGATCATTGGAGCGCTGAGCTGTGTCGGGCTTATCTCATTTCTCAGCCCTGATTCTTGGATTATCGGTTGTATCGGGCTTGCGATAGGCGGAGTGTGGTTCTTTTTCCGCAGGAAAACGGTCGCATGAATCGCACCAATTATTCCCATTGTCTTTATTAATCCGGACAACTTCAGAGAACCTTAGGTGTTTTTCACGAGACGCATCACCATCAATGCCCTGGTCGATATCGGATGCCTGATAACGTTCATACCATCGTTCATATCCGGGCTGGTATTGTTCTTCTTCCTTCCAGCCGGTGGCGGAAGGGGCGGAAACTGGGCTACCTATCTTGGTCTTGCCCGCGACCAGTGGCTGAATATGCACAATTACTGGAGCCTGGCATTCTCCGCCCTGCTTATCATCCACCTGCTCCTCCACTGGATGTATTTCAGGAATATCCGGAAGTGTCTGAAGCCGGGTTCGAAAGATTTGGGTTCCTGCGAAAAGTGACCGGACCCGGATTGTTGGAATACTTTTTTTGTAGAGCGGTTATCGATTGTGTCAGATAGCGATCCTTTAAATGATTTATGCGCATATGAGTAATTATCGTACAACAACCGTACGATTGGTGAACAAATGCCCAAAGACGCACTGCAAACATCCAATGATATACCGGAAACTGATGACGACTCAATCCACACCTGCGCATGCGGCGAACAGCACCGCCACCGGGCCGGGACAACCAGCCACCGCGAGGAATGCACGTCCCCGAAGAAATTCGGCGATACCTGCTGCTGCGGGTCCGGTGAGGCGGCGAAAGAAGCGCGTCACCGCTGCGGCCATGGGCCCCGGTGCCAGTGATCCGGCAATGGTTTTGTGAGCATAAAATCCCCGGGGCGAATAACGTCTCACTCCTTTTTGAAGAATTCATGCGAACGTTAAATCATTGAAAACCGTATAATAATTGGTAAGGTGCAGCCCATGACAGCAGGTGAAAAGGCAGATGCAGCTGAGTGTCCCCGGCGGGGCAGGCCCCGCGTGCGGCGCACGATTGCGGGCACATCCGAGTGCCGGTGTTACAAGCCCTGCTGCCGCGAGGAGGAAGGGCAGGGCGTCTCTCTCCAGCCGGACGAGATCGAGCTCCTCCGCCTCATCGACCTTGAAGGCCTTGAACAGGAGGAGGCGGCAGAACGGATGGGAGTCTCCCGCAAGACCGCGTGGCGCGACCTGCACGAAGCCCGCCGGAAGCTTGTCGATGCATTGATCAACGGGAAAGGCATCAACATGGCGGGCTGCACGAAAGCTGCCGAAGGCCGGTGCCCCAAATGCCCGCGGAGCATTGATGAGTGAGAAGAGGACAGCACTTTTTTCTTAAGCGGGCGGGACCCGGCATGCCGGAGCCTTCCAGAGCTTCCGGGAGATGCGTGCCGGCGCCCGTCCCGCACGCTCTTTTTTGATCCCGATCCTTAAATCTTTATGCTCATATGCGTAATAATTCCCTGCGAAGCGAGGGAAGCGCAATGCCGAATTTTGACGGGAAAGGACCTCTGAAACGCGGGCGGGTCATCGGCCGGGGCCGCGGGCCCTGCGGTCAGGATGGCCGTGAACAGGAAGAATCAGACCACAGCGATGGACCCGAGCCAGAGAACCGGAAGCCGGTGTAAACCGGGAGTGTGAATACTCATGCCACAACCATTCATCAGTGTGCAGGATCTCTGCATGGATTATAACGATACCCGGGTCCTCAATAAGATCTCGTTCGAGATTCCCGAAGGCGAGATCATGGGTGTCATCGGGAGAAGCGGGGCCGGGAAGAGCGTACTCATGCACCTCCTCCGGGGCGTGGAAGACCCGCCAACAAAAGGTTCAATCATCTATCACATGGCCGCGTGCGACCGCTGCTCATTTATGGATGTCCAGAGCCGCGCCGGAGGGAAATGTCCCGAATGCGGGGGGCATCTTTCTGCTGTGGACGTTAATCTCTGGGACGACAGGTCCAACGGGATGAAATCCCGCGTCATGAACCGGACCGCTATCATGTTCCAGCGCACGTTTGCACTGTATGGTGATGACCGGGTGATCGAGAATGTCCTGCACGCCCTCGATGACATCCGCTATCCGCAGGAACATGCAGTCAACCGGGCTGCCGACCTCATCGACCAGGTGAAACTTTCGCACCGGATGATGCATATCGCCCGCGACCTTTCCGGCGGAGAGAAGCAGCGGGTAGTTCTGGCCCGGCAGCTCGCGAAAAACCCGGCCATGCTCTTTGCCGACGAACCCACCGGTACGCTCGACCCTGAGACAGCCCGTCTGGTCCACGAGATGCTTCTTGATGCAGCAAAAAAGAATTCGATGGGTATGGTCGTCACCTCGCATTTCTCGCAGGTGATTGAGGACATGGCGAACCGTGCTATGCTGCTCGTTGACGGTGAGATCGCAGCCATCGGCTCACCAAAGACGGTGATACGTTCATTTGTCAAGGACTATCAGGAACTTGAATCAGCGGAGCCCGTGGAACCGGGGGAGAAGATCCTCGCTGCCCGGGACGTGAATAAACGGTACATTTCAGTCGATCGTGGCATGATAAAAGCGGTGAACATGGCCACATTCGATGTCTCAAAAAAGGAGATCTTCGGCATCATTGGCAAGAGCGGGGCGGGCAAGACCACCCTCTCCCGGATTATCGCAGGTATCATTGAGCCCACGAACGGGGAGATGAATATCCGGATCGGTGACGACTGGGTGGACATGACAAAGCCGGGTGTCGAGGAGCGGGGCCGGGCAAAGGAGTACATCGGGCTCCTGCACCAGGAATATGACCTCTACCCGCACCGCACGGTCATCGACAACCTGACCGACTCGATTGGACTTGAGTTCCCCAAAGAGCTTGCGATCCGGAAAGCAGTTGTCACCCTGAAGATGGCGGGGTTCTCCGAAGAGAAAGCACGAGTAATCCTGAACCGCTTCCCGGGAGAACTCTCGGACGGCGAGCGGCACCGGGTCGCCCTTGCACAAGTGCTCATCAGGGAACCGCGTCTCGTGGTTCTTGACGAGCCGACCGGCACCATGGATCCTATTACCAAGCAGGATGTGAAGTCCTCGATCCTGCATGCCCGCGACGAGATGGACGAGACGTTTATTGTTGTTTCGCACGACATGGACTTTGTCCGGGACATCTGCGACCGGGTCGCACTCATGCGGGGCGGGAAGATCATCGATATCGGGTTGACAAAAGAAATCCTTGCGCAGGTTACTGATGAGGACCGGAAAGAGTAAACTCTGTTTTTATCCTTTTCTGGTACGGGCTCACCCGAACTGTCGGAATTCTTTCAACCAAAACTACTCCCTCTTTTTTTTGCATCCCGGTCAGGCATCAGATCCTGAAATTTGACAGAATGTAATAGTTTAAATCAATTATGCGCATATGGGTAATAATGGGGAGGCAGATGATGAAGATCTGTATCACGGCACGGGGAAAAACGCTGGACAGCGCCTTTGAATGCCATTTTGCGCGAGCGCCGTTTTTCATTTTCCATGACTCCAGCACCGGTAAAACCGAAGCAGTCCGGAACGGTTTTGTTATCAGCGATACGCGTATCGGCCAGAACGCGGTCCGGCTCCTGAAAACCAATGGGCTGGATGCGGTTATTACCGGGGAGATTGGTGAAAATGCTAGGGCTCTGCTGAAAGGTTCGGAGATCTCACTTCACCTCTTCAACGGTCCGGGAACCGTCCGGCAGGCGATTGATGCAATCCTCCGGAGTCGGGCAGAAGAAGTGCCGGGGGGAGCCGGTTATCCGCACTGAAGGCGGGATACAGCCAGCGGTTGTGCCGCAGAAAATCTCTAAAAAATCTCTAAAAAAATTTGGATGGTTCTGATATCATGAAAGCGAAAACCCAAGGAAAAAATCCTGAAACAAATGCACCGGCTCCTGCCCCCAAAGGGCTGCCCCCGAAAGCAAAGATCGATGTCAAACACGTAATTCTTGTCCTGAGCGGGAAGGGGGGCGTTGGGAAATCAACGGTCTCGACCAACCTTGCCTCAGCTCTTGCCGCTCATGGCAGGCAGGTGGGGTTGCTCGATCTTGATATTCATGGGCCCAACATTCCCAAGATGCTGGGTATCGAGGACCAGCGGCCTGCGGTTCTCGATAAACACATGGAGCCGGTCCACGTGACCGGGAAACTCGCGGTCATGTCGATGGCGTTTCTCCTTCCGGATACAAGTTCGCCGGTCATCTGGCGCGGGCCGATGAAGATGGCGGTGATCGGGCAGTTCCTTGATGACGTGAACTGGGGAGCACTCGATTACCTGATCGTTGACCTTCCGCCCGGGACCGGGGACGAAGCCCTCTCTATTGTCCAGCTGGCTCCGAATGTCCAGGGGGCCGTGATTGTCACGACTCCCCAGGAAGTGGCGGTGCTCGATGCGATCAAGGCGGTGAAGTTCATCGAGAAACTGGAACTTCCGGTCATCGGGATCATTGAGAACATGAGCGGGATGGTCTGCCCCCACTGCGGCGACACCATTGACCTGTTTGGAAGGACAGGCGGTGAGAAGGCTGCACGGGAGCTGGGCGTTCCCTACCTTGGCGCTATCCCTCTCGATCCGGCGATGGTGAAAGCCGGTGATGAGGGGCGCCCGTACGTCCTCCGTCATGCTGATACGCCCACCTGGAAAGCAGTGGATACAGTCATGGAAAACCTGGTAAAACGGGTTGAGTCCTGAAAGGATACTTTAAAAAACGGAACTTTACTATGCGAAAATATCCGGGTATCCCCGAACTGCTTGAAGCGTATATGCAGGAGCAGGGTTCAGCTGAACGCTGGGTTACCGTGCAGGAACTCCGTGATCGGTTCTGCCTGACCCGCTACCAGTGTAATACGGTTTCCGGGTTTTTACGCCGGCTTGAGTTCGGGCCGTTCGGGCAATTCCCTTTCATTGTTGCGAAGATAACGCGGGAAGACAGAGAGAACCCTTCTGATCCAAAGAAATGCCGGTATCTGCTGAGACTGAGGGTACATTATGCTCTGCAACGTAAGCACGTTCATGGCACGCAATAGGGATGTACCGGACCTGCTTGAACGGTTCATGATAGAATCCGGGGAGACACAACGGTGGGTTACCGTCAATGAAATCCGGACGTATTTTAATCTGGATGAATTTTCCGCACCGCCAATATCAGGTTTTCTGCAACGGATTTATCATGGATCCTTTTTTTCCTGCCCCTATCGTGTGGAGCGGATTGAAAAGATTACCGTTCAGAAAAAGCAGCGCAGGGTTGTCAAGAGGTACCTGGTCACACGGAGACCCCAGGCACGCAGACGGGATCCTGCACTCCCTGAAATTACAGCAACTGTTGATGATTCTCATGTTGCTGAAAAAGGATAAACGGGTACTGCCGGTTTTTATTGAAAAAAGGATGGGAAATATATGCCGGATAAGCAAAAAGGAAACAGTAACAGGCCCCATCCAAAATTATCCCGTATTGAAATTCCTGATGTTTTTACTGATTTTGATGCTATAGAAACGTTCAATCGCGTGTTATTGAAAAAAAGGAGAAAAAGAATAAAGTGAGCCGGTCGCGGAGCACGTGCGGGTGCGACGACGGTGCACGAAGCGTGCGGAGCGGGGCGGCGACGATCTCCTGCTGCTGTTCTCGACATGCCGGTGACGCTCGGTCATGTTCGCTCGTCCTCGCTG
>JAKLGN010000150.1 GCA_022710665.1 Methanoregula sp.
CGGCACGATGACATTAGCAAAGTCTACAACAACCTGCTTCTGGGCTCTTACAATCACCTTGATGCCTTCGAATCTCAACTGGCGAAATACTAAAAATCCATAGTTCTTTTTTTTATCTCTTTGAAGGTGGGATTTATCAGAGTCCCCCTCGGGTTTTCTTTTTCTTTAAACAAAAACGCCCGCCCCCTTTTACTCCGGCTCTTTCCCGCACGATGAGCAGCGATAGCAATGGACATCGACTGTCCCACCGCAGACCGTACAGGTCCAGCGTGCCCGCTCGGATTTCACGAACGCACGGATGCCGTTCTTTTTGATTGCCGCGAGGTTTTCAAGCATGCTCATGTGGTATTTTGTGCGGTACCGCTTGTCTATCTGCAGGATCCACCGGCATGGGAACTCCGTACAGCCTTGACAATATCCGCCCGGCCGCTTTGTACAGGAAAAAATCCGGCAGTTCGCATGGTGCATGCGGTCCGGTGAACGACAACCCGGGCACCGGTTCTTCTCCCGCAAGAATGCCATGCAGATGGCGCAGTCCATACCGCAGGGTGCAATGAGCGTGCTCCTGAATGGATCCTTTGGCACCATACAAGGGATTATGTTCCGGGCGTCCAAAAAAGCTGTCCCCCGATCACTTTCACCACACTCCATCCCTCTGCTTATATGCGGGCTGTTGCAACCGTGATGATTACCGGAAAACGGAAGTGAACCACATGAGAACTCAACGCATAGAAACCGGAACACCGGAAGGAGAAGCTCTGGGATTTACCAAAGATCTCTTCTCCGGCTGGCTGGAGCTGTGTACCGGGAGCCGTCTTTATCTCCACTATATCATCTCCCGCTATCGGGGCGAGGGTAATGTCCAGAACCTGATCCGTGACTGGCTGGACCGCGGGTTCGATGTCCGGGTCGTGATGCCGCGCCCGATAATGCAGCATATCGTGAAGAAGTTCGGGTTTGTCCCGTCACGGGAATACTTCCCGGGGCAGTACGAAGAGATGGTGGAAGTATGGTACAGGCCGGTGAGTACAGGGGCTTCCGGCATAATTTCAACTGAACCTGCTATAGCCGGCAGATCCTGAATTGCTTTTTTTCTGTTGAAAACCCTTATCACGTAAATGATACTCCCCTCCTGCGCCGGGTTGTCCCCTGTTGGGAGACGGGGCGCATTGAGATGACCCGGATCAGGTTGCATCTCAACGGGGTCATTACAAGGGAGGATGCCCCGGCAAAGAGCGGGGAGCCCTTACGAGCGTCAGAGTCTTCTGAATGACATCTGCAGAGCATTTTTATTAAACAGGAAAAAAATCGGCACTGTAGAAACGGGAATGAACAGAGTGAGTTCATACCGGAACCATGAAAATCGTAGTGATGGCTCCCCGCTTCAGGGCCCCTCGCGGGGCACGGCAGGGCAGATTCCCGGATTTTTGTACGAGTACGGTAATTAAAGCCGCCGCGGGGCGTCCTTCGGGGCGGCGGGGTTCATCGCAATTAATTGAGAGCGTGAAAAATCCTAAAGTCACATTTGTTTAACTGCGATTTTCATGGGAAATCCTTTGAATATTTCTAACGCTCTTGGGGGCATGCGAGCATGCCCCCGACGCTGTGGCATCCCCCCGCTGCGATTGTCCCGTATTACCTGTACGCAATCATTGAGATATTTCCAATTCAGGTAATGCCGAGGCATCGCAATGCGCCATGAGCCCCCGATGGGGGCAGGGATGGCGCAAGGGGGGCAATCATCATTTGAAAAGAGGATTTCTCCAGAAGCAAAAAATATCATTCCAGAAGCGTCTTCGATACGATATACTCGCCGCGGGCCTCCCGGGTGGTACCAACGATCAGCCAGCGCTCGTCCCCGTGCTGTTCCAGGACGCCGCAGGCTTCTATGGTCTCGCCCCTGAGAGCCTGTCCGCTGTAGGTATGAGTGAAAGAGAGGACCCTTGATACGGACTCGTGCTCAACCTCGTATATCGCAGGATTGTCGAATGCCCATGAGGCATCCTTCACCACTGCCTCGATGGTCTGTTTCCCAAGAACAGTTCCTTTACGTGCGGGGGCGCTTTCGATCTCGTTGTACGAGCGGGTGTAGAGAATATCGAAGTATGTGCCTTCGATCTGCCCGCGGTTGAATTTCCGCTGCTCGTGAAGCACGAACTGGTCATAAGGGATTTCGGGTTTGCGCTTCTCGTAGACCCTCCGCCACATGTCCGGGGACAGGCCCTCGATCCTCCCGTGCCGGATACTCTGTTCCACGAGTTTCTGGGCAGCAAACCAGCACTTTCCGTACACCACCATGTCAATATCCGACCCTTCGTTCGCAAGCCCGCAGAGAAGGGACCCCGTGCAGCCGATTGTACCTGGCGGGAGTTTGAAAATGTCAAGCAGTTTTTGCGCGCCCGGGTGGTCTTGTGCTATCCGCCCTATCTCGAGGTCCGGCTTGAGCACCCGCTTCACATCAGCGTAGGGCACGCGGTGGAGGAGGCCGGCGTACTGCGGTTTCTTCTCCGCAACAAGGGCATATGCCTCATCGAAATCATACTTTGTGTAATGGCGGCCAGAGGCATGTACCCGTTCACCCTTTTCATCAGGGACATACCGGAGCACGCACCCGACCGACTCCGCATTGTCATAGGTGGAAACAGCATAGAGCCACCCGTCTTTGTCCTCGATGAAATCACGCAGGCGGACGGTCAGCATATACACCACTCACAGGGTCAGCAGGAACTTTGCCACCCGGTCGATATCCGAGCCGGCCCGGAGGACACGCTTCTCCATAAGGTCTACAACCGTGCTCGGGATGCCGGACAGCCTGCCGCCATCGATTAAAAACTCGTACGGTACCGTGCATTCACCGGGTATAACCGGGTCCTTTGCCCCGTGGAGGTTGGCGCTCGTTGCCGTGATTGGCGCATCAAACCTCGCGATCAGCTGCAGGGCAAGGTCATGGGCCGGCATCCGGATCCCGATCAGGCCGGTCCCCCCGGTCAGGATCGGTGGCACACTTTTACGAGCGGGAAGCACGACCGTGACAGGCCCTGGCAGGAACGTACTCAGGAACGCCTCCTCCTTTTTTTCGACGCGGGCAACGGCATACAGCATATCCATATCGGAGACGGCAATCGAGATCGGCATCGCGAGAGGGCGCTTCTTTGCCTCGTAGACCTTCAGGATCGCCTCGTCGGAAAAGGCATCAGCACCAAGCCCGTACACGGTCTCCGTGGGATAGACAACCAGCCCGTCGTGCATCAGCACGGAAACGGCCTTATCGAGAATACTCATTTCAGAACTCACGCCCGCGGACACGGTTGATGTCAAAGAC
>JAKLGN010000151.1 GCA_022710665.1 Methanoregula sp.
GATGTGGACGGCCACGGTCGCACCCGTGCCGCCCACATTGTGGGTCATGCCGATCTTTGCGCCATCAACCTGGCGTTTGCCGGCCTCCCCCCTGAGCTGCTGGACGATCTCGCATACCTGCTTAATGCCGGTTGCACCGACCGGGTGACCGCAGGCCTTGAGGCCGCCGCTCGTGTTGACCGGGATCTTCCCGCCGAGCGCTGTCTCGCCGTCGGCGGTGAATTTCCCGGCGGTTCCTTTCCGGCAGAACCCGAGGTCCTCGATCGCGCATATCTCAGCGATCGAGAAACAGTCGTGGACTTCGACCATGTCGATGTCCTTGTGCGAGAGTTTTGCCTTTTTAAACGCCCGCTGGCCTGCGGCAACCGTAGCGTCAAGGGTTGAGATGTCGCGCCGGTCATGGAGCGTGATGGTATCGCTTGCCTGTGCGCTTGCCAGTACCCTGATCGGCGTGTCCGTGAACTCCTTTGCCCGCTCGAGCGGTGCAACGATGACTGCCGCTGCACCATCGGTGATAGGGGAGCAGTCGAAGAGCCGGAGCGGTTCCGCAACCATCGTGGATTTGAGGACCGTATCAATCGTGATCTCCTGCTGGTACTGGGCGATGGGGTTGCGGGCACCGTTGTAATGGTTCTTCACGGCCACCTGGGCCAGCTGTTCGCGGGTCAGGGGGTAGCGGTGCATGTAATCGGTTGCGATCATCGCGTAGAGCCCGGGGAACGTTGCCCCGACAAAACCCTCCCATTCGCGGTCGGCCGCACCGGTCAGCGTGTCGGTACTCGCGCCCGGCTCGACATCGGTCATCTTCTCGACGCCTGCTGCGACAACGATATCCTCCATGCCGCTTGCGACCGCAATCACGGCCTGCCGGAACGCAAGGCCGCCGGAGGCACAGGCCGCTTCGACCCGGGTCGAGGCGATATGGTGGGTGGAGAGACCGGCATAATCTGCGATAAGGGCCCCGATATGCTCCTGCTCGATGAACCGCCCGGCACTCATGTTGCCGACATACATGGCATCGATCTTTTCGCCGGAGAGCTGGGCGTCTGCCAGTGCCAGAGCCCCTGCCTCCACGAAAAGGTCGCGAAACGAACTCTCCCATTTCTCACCGAACCGGGTGCACCCGATACCGATAACTGCTACATCTCTCATGACTGCATCACGATCTTCCCCTTGTGCTTGGCATACTGCGCATAGTCGAGATAGATGGGATTTTTCAGGAGTTTCTCGACACCCGGCGCTGCATCGCGGTTAAATCTGTCCGAAATGATGGCATCTGTCACGGTAATATCAAAGGCATCGCTTCCCGCCCCGGACCCAAACGAGCAGACAAAGATGGTGTCGCCGGGTTTTGCAATGTCGAGCGTTGCGGCAAGTCCGATGGGGGACGCCCCGGAATAGGTGTTCCCGAGACGCGGTACAACGAGACCCGGTTTGATCTGCCCGGGCACAAAACCGAGTTCCTTTGCCACTTTCTGCGGGAACTTGGCGTTTGGCTGGTGGAAGACCGCGTAGGTGTAATCTTTCGGGCTCTTCTTCACCTGTTCGAGCAGGAGGGTACTTGCTCCCTTCACATGCTTGAAGTAGCCCGGGTCGCCGGTAAACCGGCCGCCGTGGCGGGGATAGTCCTGCCCCTCGCGGCGCCAGAAATCCGGCGTGTCGGTCGTGAACGAGCAGGTGTGGTTGAGAGTCGCTATCGGGTCGTCATTCCCGATGATGAACGCTGCTCCTCCTGCTGCCGCCGTGTACTCGAGCGCATCGCTCGGCGCACCCTGCGAGACATCGGAACCGATGGCAAGCCCGTATTTGATCATGGTGCTTTTCACAAGACCCATGCAGGTCTGGATGGCCGCGGTACCTGCCTTGCAGGCAAACTCGTAATCAGCCGCGGTCATGTTCGGTGTTGCGCCTATCGCCTCGCCCACGGTACACGCGGTCGGCTTCACGGCATACGGGTGCGATTCGCTTCCCACGTAAACGGCCCCGATCTCCTCCGGGTCGATCTTCCGGCGGAGCAGGGCATTGCGTGCCGCTTCAACAGCCATAGTCGCAGCGTCTTCATCAAGGTCCGGAACGGACTTTTCAAAAACGCCCAGGCCCCCGGAAATTTCTGCGGCATTGGCGCCCCAGACCCGTGCGATCTCTTCGGCCTTGATACGGTATCTCGGTATGTATACACCGTAGGTAATGATGCCTACCATTCTTGTTCCCTCAAAGTACTCACGATTTTGTCAACATCCATGCCCGTGCAGAGGATGGTGATACGATCCTTGTCTGCCATCTTCCCGACAAACGGGTGGACATCCGCAGCGTCAATTCCCTGCAGCACGACACAGCGTGGCTTGAACGGGGTAACGCGGATGGCAACCATCGGGGATTTGCCGGTCGAGACATTGGTGAAAACCAGCGCCCGCTCCGTGCTCCAGCCGTAGATGCGGTTGAATTCATCGGAGGAGAGCTGCATGATTGCGTTTAAACTGTTGATCACCGTGTAACCGAAGATGACCTGGTCCATTGACCCGCAGAGGAGGGAACAACCGATCGCGTCCGCGAATTTCTGGAGCGGGACGGCCGTCTCATACTCGTGGAGGTCGTAGATCACGTCATCATCGATATTGGCAAAGAGCATGGTTGAGAATTTCTGGATGTGTTTTGCACCGCTCTCCTCATCAATTGCAAGGAGGGTGTCGACAATCTTGCCGACAACCGCGGTGCCGGGACTTTTCCTTCTTCCGCCCTCATAATCGCTGATGACCGAAGGTGAGATGCCAAGGCGTTCCGAAAGGACGCCCGGAGCGATCTCGAAGTTCATGCGCCATTTTTTCAGGGCGTTTCCCGGTGAGTCCGAAAGCGTAATCTCGCCCGCCATCTTTTCGGCGAGCTGGTTCCGCAACCCGGATTTCATGCTCATAATCAATGACCCGTTCCGTTAAATACCTAACGAACATAAGTTCGACAGAAAACGAAACCCGCCGGGAAATCTGCCGAACGACAACTCATAAATAATAAGCAACTCAATTTTGATAAGCATGACTCCCGCAGAGGATCTCCAGTGTCTCAAGGCCATCGCACTCCGGGGCGGGTGCAAGGGCCCGGTCTTTGTCTCGACCCAGAGTATCGGAACAATGCTTGCGATAAGCCAGCAGACGGCATCGCGCCGGCTCAAAGGACTCGAGACACAGGGCCTTATCACCCGGGCAATGACTGCGGACGGACAGCATGTCACGGTCACCAGGCTGGGTGAGGACGAGCTCCGGCGGGAGCACCAGGAATATTTACGGATCTTTTCTGAAGGCGGCAAGACCTTCGCGCT
>JAKLGN010000152.1 GCA_022710665.1 Methanoregula sp.
GCAGGCCTTGCCAAGCGCCACGCTGGAACCCTCGAATGTATGGATAAAGAGGTTTTCGTAACTCGAAAGTTTGGATTTGAATCTGGCCGGGCAGTTCCCTGCAACGACGATCATCTGGGCTTTTCCCTCTTTGATACATTTTTCTGTGTTGTTCTGGCCAAGAATGACATTTCCGGTCTTGATAGCTCTTCTGAGTGAAGCATTAAAATCCATGTACAATTCCTCTGGTTTTTTTTAAGATTATCAGTTGTCGTGTTGTCTGACTGCGACCAGTTTTACATCGCCGGTACCAAGCTGGATGGGCTGGCCGACGATAACGTTCTCAGTCACACCGCTCAGTTCATCAACTTCATTTGCCACGGCTGCATCGAGCAGGTGATTAACCGTCACTTCGAATGCTGCGCGGGAAAGAACGCTCTCTTTCTCCCCGGCAATACCGTGACGGCCGATCTGCTTGACTTCGCCTTCCATGCACATCATATCAGAGACGAGCATCAGGTGGCGGACATCCACGAGGATACCCTGCTCATTGAGCGTGGATACTGCTTCGTGGATAATCGCATTCCTTGCTGCCTCAACACCGAGCACGGATGCGATTTCGCTGATATTGTTTGTGCGGGTACGGGTTGTATCCACACCGGCAACATCAAAGACATCCTTAAGGTTGGATCCTTCAGTATAAAGTATATACTCTCCGGTCTCCTTCCTGACGACGACACGGAGGATATCGTCGATGCCCTGCACGATCACGTTTCTCACGTGCTCGGCCAGCTGGAAGAGGTTCTGGTAACTCTCCTTGTCCTTTGGGATGAAGATGATCGCTGCATTTGCCTCGTCAATCTCGTGCTCGAAGTCCCGGTAATGGCGGCGGTCGCGGATCTTCTTGGGGGCTGTTTCCATGATCGCCATGGGGGAGATCTTCCGCTTGTCGCAGACCTTGGTGTTGATATGGACAACAACCTGCATGTTCTCCATGTCGGTCGTGATATCCCCGAACTCATGGAGCGGGGCAGCCTCAATCTGCCAGCTGACCTCGCGGGCCTTGTCACGGTCATTGCCGTACTCCGGCTCAAGAAAGACCGTCATCGTAGGTGTGCTGGGCTCCTTTCTTGCGTCCATGATCTCGATAAGGCGCGGCAGACCAAGGGTAACGTTGATCTCCGCAACACCCGCGTAGTGGAATGTCCGCATGGTCATCTGTGTACCGGGCTCTCCGATGGACTGGGCAGCGATCACACCGACTGCCTCGCAAGCTTCAATCCTTGTGGACTTGTATTCATTGAGCACCCGTTCAAGGATCTGTTTGAACTGGGTATCGGTGACCTCTTTTTCTGAAAGGAATTTGCGTATCTGGTCCTTGGTCTTCTGCGGGAGATCTGCCGCCTCAACTTTCTTGTCGTACTTGTCTGCAAGAGGCATCAATCAGACCTCCTCTTTTAAAATACTCTCGACAATACCTTTGACATCCACGGGATCGCCAAACGCACTCTTGGTCGGATCGGTATTGTCTTCACCATACTGGAACTGGATGATTTTGCCTCCGGTGGACCGGACCGTGCCGTCATATGCTACCTTGAGGTCCTGCAGGGCATTGATCATCCTGCGCTGGAGGTACCCGCTCTGGGAAGTACGGACTGCCGTGTCAACAAGCCCTTCACGACCACCGATTGCATGGAAGAAAAACTCGGTCGGGTTCAGGCCGCCCTTGTAGCTGTGCTGGATGAACCCATGAGCATCGGAGCCGCGGTCGCCTTTGCGGAAGTGTGGGAGCGTACGGTCATCATATCCACGGATGATCCGCTCACCACGAACGGACTGCTGGCCGATACATCCGGCCATCTGGGTCAGGTTCAGCATGGATCCACGTGCACCGGAAACAGCCATCACAACGGCGCTGTTCCCGAGACCAAGGTGACGGCCGGCAATCTGACCGGTCTGGTCACGGGCTTTCCCGAGCACCTGCATGATCTGCATCTCGAGCGTCTCCTCAACGGTTCGCCCGGGCATGGGTTCAAGCTGCCCGTCCTCATAAATCTTGATGCGGCGCGTGACATCGAGCGCCGCATTCTTTAAGACCTCATCGATCTGACCGTACTCGGTCCTGGACAGGTCCTCATCATCGATACCGAACGAGAAACCGTCAAACATGATCGCACGGATCGAGAGCTTAGTCAAATCATCGATGAAAGCTGCTGCACGCCTCATGCCCTGCTGCCGGATAACGCGGTTAACAATCTGGCCATCGAATGCACCGATAGCCTTCTTGTCGATGGTACCGCTCTCCAGTTTTCCGTCAATGATCCTGACATAGGCGTCCCGATCACAAAGCTCCTTTTTACAGAGATCACAGTTCTGGCAGGAGCTGGCCTTGAAGACCATGTTGAGTTCGGGAAGTATCTGGGAGAATACCTGCTTGTTGCTCCAGTATTCCACGCCACCTTCCTTCTTGCCCGGGGGAGGCATGTGCTCGATACGGGAGTACCGGAGGAGGTAGAGTACCTCTTCTTTCGTGAACCAGCGGGTGTCATGCGTGAGCATGAAAATTCCCGAAACATGGTCATGGATACCGCCGATGATGGGACCACCGAAGCGGGGAGACAGGATATTCTCATGTACGGAGAGGAGGATAGTGGCTTCAGCCCGCGCTTCTTCGGTCTGCGGCACATGCATGTTCATCTCGTCACCATCGAAGTCAGCGTTGTAGGGGGGGCAGACTGCCGGGTTCAGCCGGAAAGTCCTGCCTTCCATCACCTTGACGCGATGGGCCATGATACTCATCCGGTGCAGCGACGGTTGCCGGTTGAAGAGCACGACATCGCCATCGCGGAGCTGGCGTTCAACAGTCCAGCCGGGCTCGATCATGTCAGCAACCGTGTCAAGGTTATCTGCACCAAGGCGAAGCCTCCTGTTATCGGGCCGGATCACGTAGTTTGCACCGCAGGGTGCATTTACGTTCGGGCGGACCGGGCCGGTGCGGGCGATCTGTTTGAGCTCTTCGATGTTGTAGGCTGTAACCCGTATCGGGATTGTCATCTCGTTTGCTACCGCACGGGGAACCCCGACCTGCGATACAGATAGGTTCGGATCGGGGGATATGACGGTACGGCTCGAGAAATTGACCCGTTTACCGGAGAGGGACCCGCGGAACCGCCCGTCCTTGCCCTTGAGACGCTGGGAAAGAGTCTTGAGCGGCCGTCCGCTGCGGTGGCGGGCGGGGGGACAGCCGGCCACTTCATTATCGAGGTAGGTGGTGACGTGGTACTGCAGAAGTTCCCAGAGATCCT
>JAKLGN010000153.1 GCA_022710665.1 Methanoregula sp.
ACTGAAGCGTTTCTTGCTGCAGGTACTTAACGCTGAACCCGGCAGCACCCCGCCCATTTCTTCTCATTCTATGTCAATCGTCTCAAAATACGGGTAATTCAGCCGTATTTCTGGGCAATGCATATTAAGGTTGATCACCAAGATCTTGGTATTATGGGAGAATCGCAGGAGATAGAGCTGAGGGGTCACATCATCGACTCCGGGATCATGACGCAGCTCTTCGACCGGGTAATGGATATGGGCGGAAACTTCGAGATCCTTGTCTTTGATATCGGCAAGAAGAAGACCGACCCGAGTTATGCCCGGCTGCGGATCAATGCCTCGACCAGAGAGAAGCTGCGTGCCATCCTTTCCGAACTTCACCTCCTCGGCGCAAGACCGGTGGAGGTAAAGGACGTACACCTTGTTGCCGCTGAAGCAGACCGGGTTGTTCCCAAAGGATTCTACACCACCTCCAATCACCCCACCCAGGTGAAGTACCTGGGCGAATGGATCGATGTTTCTGCAATCGAGATGGATTTTTTGATCGTTGTCGATCCTCATCACAAAACTGCAACAGCCCGGGCACTGGGGAAAATAACGAAAGGGGATCTGGTGGTTATCGGGGAACAGGGAGTGAGTGTCTCCTATCCCGAAAGGCCACGGGAACAGAGCACGTTCGAGTTCATGCACGGGACGGTTTCGTCCGAACGGCCCAGTGAGATCCTGATCGCAAAAATCGCCAAAGAGATCCTGGAGGTCCGGAAAAAAGGCGGCAAGATAGCGGTTGTGGGGGGGCCGGCCATCATCCACACCGGTGCCGGCAAGGCCCTTGCCGGCATGATCCATAACGGCTATATCGATCTCCTCTTTGCCGGCAATGCCCTTGCAACCCATGATATTGAATATAACCTCTACGGCACCTCGCTCGGGATGGACATATCCACCGGCAACCCGGTGATGGGCGGGCACAAGCACCACATCTATGCCATCAGCGAGATTATGCGGGCCGGATCCATTAAAAATGCGATCGACAAGGGGGTCATCACCGGCGGGATCATGTATGAATGCGTAAAAAAGGATGTCCCGTTCGTGCTTGCGGGCTCCATACGCGATGACGGCCCGCTGCCGGATGTGATCCAGGATGTCATGGAGGCACAGGATGCGATGCGGAAGCATATTGGAGGGTGCAGTATGGTACTGATGATCGCAACACTCCTCCACTCCATTGCGGTCGGCAACTGCCTCCCTTCGAATGTGAAGACGGTCTGTGTGGATATCAACCCCGCCCACCTGACCAAACTGATGGACCGGGGTACAACGCAGGCGATAGGTATTGTCTCTGATGCCGGAACCTTCCTGCCCCTGCTCGCACGCCAGCTCGAGATCCAGAGCAGCAACCAGAAAAAATAATTTTTTTGACCAAACAAAACAGTTTTTTTTCCTGACATGAAGCCATCCCTGTGGCGTCAGGTTGAACCATGGGGGGGAACGGGGCACATTCCGATAGTACCAGGTCATTTACCGGTAAGACCTGGTCGTCGCTATGCAGAGGGTGCCCCAGCAGAGTTGGCAGAGCGTAAGCGGAGCCTCCAGAACCGTTGGAGAATGCTGTTCGACATCATCGGAACAATACTTTTTCCGTTGATTGCTTTCTACGAGCCCCCCGTCATTCCGTAAGCACCGTAACGAGATCCCTTTTCCTGAGAGACCCGCCCCCAAGGCGAGGGGGCGCTCCTCCGTAATTACCGGTAAGCCCTATTCTGACAATACTACAAAAGATCCCTGTCATCCGCTCTGCTCCACTGGGCGAGCCCCGACAGGCGGTGAGCACCCGTGGCCCATTCGCCATCCAATCTCAGGGTGCTGCAAATTTGATCGGAGTCCGTAGTCTTCATGAAGCAATCGCCATTTTTCTTACCGGGTCAGGGGCATGCACCAGGGTTTTTCTTCGGAGAGCACGTATTCCCATTCCTGTCTGCACCCGCACGCGATATCGAGGAGGGCTCCGATCAGGTCGCGATCCCCGGTGAGTGAATAGTCCCGTATCCCCTGGACAATATCGTAATCGCATCTCCCGCAGTTGTGCGGTCCGCGTTTCTGTCCGCCACCAAGGGGATCGCAGGTCACATGGACGGGTGCTGCAGCGAGCAGGGTGAGGACGCTCCAGAGATAGGGTGGCCGGTACGCCCCCCGCTTCCAGTAATATTCAAGCTCGGTGTTCCGCTGGACCGTGCAGGGGTTCATGGATATCATGTCCACACAGGGAACCGTTTCGGCAAAGGAGGTCTTCATATCCTCAACGGCTTCCTGTTCGGTGAGGAACAGCGGCTTGAAGAGAAGGTACGCTTTCACACCGGCACCGGCAGCATGGGCACACAGGGCTGCCTTGCGGAAATCCTGGAAGGTAAATCCCTTGTTGATGCTTTTTTCCCTTATGGTATCATTGCTTGTTTCAAGACCGATGGCGCAATACAAAGGTTTCTTCCAGCTGCCATCATCCAGCGTTTCGATGAACGGGTTCAGGACTTCTTGCCTGACAAATTCCGGCCGGGTCTCTGCAATAACCAGTTTTCCCCGGAACGCTCGAGCGATATCTGCCAGGAACTCCGGGGGTACTTCCCGGGGATCAAAAAAACTTCCCGAGGTAAAGATCTTGACCATCGTATATTCTGCCGGATCATACTCCCGCATCACCCATGCAAGCTGGCCTCTGAGATGGCTCAGCAACGCCTCACAGGATTCGTCCTGATAGCGCTCGTGCCGGTAACTGCACATCCGGCAGGCTGACCACCGGCAGCCTCCGCTCTTCAGGATAAGCGTAAGACATTCCAGCAGTTCGTTTTCGTAGCGTTCTTTTCCCCGCCATGACGCCAGCGGCTTTTCTACCCTTTCAGAAATCATGACCATCCTTATAGTTGATACCCTATCGGTATTTTCCCGGATAGTGTTCGTTTAACATACTATTTTTTTAAAACACCAGGTTCACACAGCCATACCTGTCCAGGAGGGCAGGCTTCCCGGACCACGACACCAACCGGGGAACCAGATTCGGGTACCCGACACGTGTTAATGCATTTTATTTCCGGTATTTATCAATTTTAGCGCACCGGCAGTATTGAGATCTCTGCCGGGATCGGATCAGGTCTGAAAGATCAGCAGGAAACCATCTGACCAGCAGCGTTATCCGGGATCTGATCTTTTTTTTTTAACGCTGTGGTGACAACTCCGATACGGCTTCCGGCAGGTGGTGTGTCGCGGAATTCCATGCTTTTTTTAGAGTTGCAACAGATGGGAGCG
>JAKLGN010000154.1 GCA_022710665.1 Methanoregula sp.
AGTCCATGCGCCGAAGGATCCTGGTGTCGCTCTTATTCACGATATATACGGAGCCTGGGTAAGGCGCTTTCGTGTAATCGATCATCACAACCAGAGCTGTCTGTTCATTGCCCGCGATCAACACGCCAATTCCTGTGCCCGGGAGTTCGTAGGCAAGTGCGGGAGCAGGATGAGGGCCGCTGTCGAAAGCTTTGCAGGACTCCGGCAGCTGCAGGCTCGTACGATCAAAGTGAGGCAGGACCGCATAGGTAATGAAAAACAATACGAGCGTTGCGCCGATTACGGCACAACCTGAAATGAGAAATGCCCGGTTTTTGTGTTCGGGGGACCGGAGAACGCCTGTCGTTCCGGCGATGAGCGGACCGCCTAAAAAAACCAAGGCTGCGAAGGGATAAAACATCGGACCCGGCTCATGGAGCAGTACAATGTACGTCATGCCCGCTATAACGCTGAACAGGGTGCCAAAAATGATGCCCGGTGCAACAGACGCATTTTGCATAAATTTCATTGCATCTGCCTGGGAGAAAACCTTCACGATGAGAAATTGCATGAACCTGTGGAGGTTACCGGCAGTTGTCTTTCACCCCCAAAACCGCCCCTCCCCCTCCACGCCCCCGTTCAGCAAAATTCCCGCGGGCGGATGCGGGACTGCCCTGACTCCTGCCTGAGCTGCCACGGGTGGCTGCAGTGCGGCCTGAGCCGGGGGCAGGAGCAGGGCGAAAAGCCGTGGCCGGACTGGCTACGGAGGGGCGCTGTGAGGGATGGACGTGAGCAGGACGCTGTACAAGGTTCTCTGGCGTCATGCCGCCCGCCACCTTCATCCGGTAAACTCAGGGAGAAAGATAACATTGTAATGAGGACATAAATACCGACAGGAGATCTCCTGACCGTGGCAAAACAAACAAAACTCGTCTCCGCTGCACGCCCTTTTCTCAAGTGGGCCGGAGGCAAGACCCAGCTACTGAACGAATTCAGCAGGAGATTGCCAAAAGAACTGGAAAAGGGCCAGATCACAAACTATGTTGAACCGTTTATCGGTGGCGGAGCGTTTTATTTTTACCTCAACCAGATCTTCTCCTTTAAAAAATGTTCTGTCTGCGACATCAATGAGGAACTGATTCTCTCCTACCGGGTAATCAGGAGAGCCTCAGAGAAGTTGATAGCAGAACTGGATTCTCTTCAATCGGATTATCTTTCCAGGGATGAGAAAAAGCGGGAATCATTTTACTACGAGGTCAGGGATGCATTCAATCAAAAGTTACCGGGGATAAATTTCAATAAATTCGGTTCTGAATGGATTGAAAGGACAGCCCAGATTATCTTCCTGAACAGAACCTGCTTTAACGGGCTTTTCCGCATGAACAGAAAGGGCGAGTTCAATGTCCCGTTCGGACGATACAAAAATCCGGAAATCCTGAACGAGGACAATCTCCGGGATGTCGCGACATTACTGAAAACAACCCGGATTCTTCTCGGAGATTTTACCCGGTGCCGGAACCATGTTGATGAACAAACCTTCGTCTATTTCGATCCCCCGTACCGTCCACTGAGTACAACCTCCTCATTCACCTCCTATTCAAAGGGCGGTTTTTATGATGCGGATCAGGTTCGTCTTTTTGATTTTTTTAAAGAACTTGACGAGAAAGGGGCAAAGGTCATGCTGAGTAATTCCGATCCGAAAAATGAGAATCCCGATGATTCGTTCTTTGACGATCTCTTCTCAGAGTATTTCATTGAGAGAGTCCCGGCAAGACGCCTGATCAATTGTAACGGTGCACGGCGTGGGGATGTAAACGAACTGATTATTACGAATTATCGGAAAAAGACGTCATAAACTGGTTCCCTGACACCACAAAACGATGAGTTAAGGGCTTTCGTTTATACAAAAAAACAGGTGCGTTATCACAGAACGTGGCCGCCTGCGGGGCATCAGACTGCCGTATTATTCTCAAAGGAGATGGTATTGGATGCATCATCCCCGGAGGTATCCGCAAGCCTCAAGGTAGAGGAGTGTGAGTCCTCCGGAACCGCAAAGAGGATGTTTCCCTGCCGGGATAAATCTTCGAATTTCTTTTCGCACTGACAACAACAGAATCATATCCGGTCTTTATGGAGTGACTATCGGCCTGTGAGCCAGATTCCCTGGCATGACGTTCCCTGCCTTGATCCTGGAACGGTTGTCCGACCCGCCTTTCCCCTCTCACTCACTGCCCCCTCCTTCTCATTATTTCCCCCTCGCTGCTGCCCTTCATGCAAATCCGCTGATGCTGACAGGATAAACCCGGCTTCTGCCTGAGATGAAACGGGTGCCCGGGTGCGGCCGGAGCCGGAGCAGAGCGGGAAAGCCTGAACGGAGTGGCGGCGGCCGGGCTGCTGCGGGGGAGGGACTTAAGGCAGCGCTGGCGGACCGTTCCTTCAGAACTTCTGCCGCCCGCCATGTCCGGGCAATGCCATGAGGTTCCGGCTTACCCGGCTGCCGGCTGGAGCCGCAGGGTCCATCCCTCAACAACAAGGGATAATGCCTTTAAAAATGATCGGTACACGGAGAGGTGTTTTTTATGAGAAATGACGAGTGCATCATCCGGTTCCTGAACAAGGACGGAAAAGTCCTGCAGTCCTTTCAGAAAGACCGGGAGGGGTGGTTCCAGGTGAGTTCGAAGGGGATCGTGAGGAGGTGCACGGCCGAGCAGACACTCTCCCACCTCCTGCCGCCGCTCGCCGGGGTGAGCCAGGCGAGCGTGAAGGTTGAACGGATCCAAAAAGAAGCGTGATGAGATGCAAGTGACAGATCCCCCCATTTTGCGGCAGGATATGTCCCGGAATCAACCCGGTCCCTCTCGGGCAGACCCGCCGCTGCTGATCCCCGCCTCCCAAAAAAACGCTGCAGATAACCGCGCCATGGAATATTCCCACACAGACCGGATCGTCCCACACCGGAAGAAGAACAGGGGGTTCATGGGGCCAGCAGAAGAGCGAGAAATTCACCAACCTCCACGTTGTATGGGGAAGCGTGAAGCCTGGCGGAGGAATGCAGATAGTCGGCCTTTATGGTCAGCAGGTCAGGGATAAGATCGTCCGGGATCAGCAGGACTGGTGAAAAAATCGGGTGAAATTTCCTGGAAGAGGCATCCATGATCGGGTTTCCGCGTACATGGACATTCACCTTTTAAGGATCCTGTTTTATAACCGCACACATCCACGGAGAATATAGTTACGGAGGAATATAAAAAATGATTATTGATGCACGGGTGAGACCCCCGTTTAAGA
>JAKLGN010000155.1 GCA_022710665.1 Methanoregula sp.
AGCGCAGCCGCAGCCGCACTGGCAGCCTCGTTGTTCGTGCATACCACCGCCGTCATTTTCCCGGCCTGCAGCGCCCTGACTGCAGCCTCAATATCTGCGAGGGTCAGTCGGCGTTCCGAGTGGTTCACGAGCGACCCTGCAGCACCGGCGCCTTTAATGGCATCGGCCGTGATATGGCCGGTATGTGCGCCGGGTTCGACGCCATCCACATGCTGGGCAAAGACGGGGATCGCGAAATGGTGCGCAAGGGGGTGGAGGTCGATATACGTGGGGGCGATCCCGATGGGGACCCCGCTCTCCTTTGCTACGAGTTCTGCTGCCTGTGCGATCCTATGGGCCCGGCTGCCGGTTCCCTCTTTGTAGGTCTTCAGGTTGACAAGGATGAGTGGTGAAGGCATGGTTCCAGCTCCGTGAATTTTCAGGAATGATCCCTATTACTCCATGAGGGTCCGGTTATCATCAATATTTGTGCTCAAATTTCCCCCCGTCAAAAGGGAAGCGGCCCTGATACACCTTTGTTACTCTTTCAGGCCCCGGAGGAAGTGCCCCGTGGTGATCCCCCCGTATGCAAGGGTCTTAACCCGCTCTTTTTGTCCTGATACCTCTTCCGAACCGGATCCCCGGGCCATCTGGTCAATCGCATCACGGTAGATCCGGGTCATCGCGCCGGCATAAGCATCGGTCCTCCCGCGGCTATCGATCACGAGCTCACTGATCCCGGCCTGCCGGATTGCAGGGAGGTGGTCGATAAGACAGGTCTCCACCGCATTGCCGATCCAGGTCCGGCATTCACCATCGGTCCGGAGCGGGAAGATATGTCCGGTCGTATCCCGGATGCCGAAGAAGAGATGGTCGCCCTCGCTGTCACCCCCGGCCCCGCAGTGACGGACGGGCTCAGGGAGGCAGTCTTCTGTAATCATCGCACCGCTTATCCCCTGCACAATGAGGGCAAAGGAAGCCGTGCAGCCTTCCCGGCGTGCAGCCCGGACGAGCGTGTGACATTCCTCCCCGGACAGTTCCGGTGAGATCGTAAGGGAACAGAAAGGCGGCGAGAGGTGGCAGGCTGTCCGGTGGTTGAAGATGCCGAGCCCGGCAGCGCCACAGAGAGCCATGCCGGGCAGGAACGTCCGGATTGCATGCGCTGCCCCGGGGTTCTCCGTCATGCAAGCTGCAAGGCCGCCCGCGTGCAGCAGCGAAATCTCCGGCAGCATCGCACGGAGATAATAATCGCGGGTGATCTGCGGCAGTTTCAGCACAAAGCGGGCGCCAGAATCCCGGCAGAGCGCCATGGCGGCCTCTGCTGCCCTGCATCCGGTTGTTGTCAGATTCCGGCCCCGCCGCGTGCTGCAGGAATGACGCGGCAGGAGGAATGCCGGCTCAAAACAGATGCTCGTGCATCCTTCCCTGAGAGCCATGGATACTGCTTCCGGCGTATCGGCATATACCGTGAGGGTGGGGGGTGTTGTTGCGATTACGGCATCCCTGGTGCCGGTTGAAATTTTTGGGTGTTCTGTACATGCTGAAGCCAGCTTTTGACGTGCCCGTGCAATCTCTTCTTCCGAGGGGAGGGAAGAAGCAAGGAGCGCTGCCTCTGCCATGAACAGGAACTCCCGGCGCATGCGGTTGAGTTCACCGGCGGGTGCAAAGAGGGAACCGTCATATTCTATGGAACAGTCCCGGATGACAAACGGGGTATCGCCGCTCTTTTTCAGCTGTGCTTCCAGCTGGTTGCGCGAGAGCGGGCGGGTGCGTGCCGGTACAAGACGGAGATCAGGCTGGCAGGACACCCTTACCTTCTTTCCTGAAGCGGATTCGAAATGACCAACCATGCTGATGCACCCCTCAGTATCGACCTTGATACTCAGGTCCACAAAAACCCGGTGCACCAGATCGGCGGGGAGGTGGGCAATGATCTGCCGGGCCCTTGCCTCCCGTTCGCGGGAAGAGGTGATGCAGAGCGCGGATCCTGGCGCAACGGGCCGGGGGGTACTGAACATGATGGTTTTTTTGTCCCGGGTGACCGGCAGGTTGTTGAGCAAAAATCCCCAGTCTTCCTGCCTTTGTCCCGGGTCCTTAAAGAGGAGCCCGTCACCGGTTGCCGGCAGCAGCGTCCCGTTCAGGATCACGGTCACGGTCCCGCTGTGCGGGTCGTGTTTTGTTACCGTACCGATACAGATCCCCCGGTTGTCCGGTGCATCGCGGGCCATGAGGGCATCATAACGGTCACCAAAGAGGTACCCGTTCGTAAAACCCCGGTTGAACGCGAGGAGGAGGTCCTGCTCCGCCTCTGCAGCGGGCTTCCAGTCTCCCGCAGCAATCGCATCGAGGGCCCGGCGGTAGGTTGAGACCACGATCGCAACGTACTCCGGCGATTTCATCCGTCCCTCGATCTTCAGCGAGACAACCGGTGCCTTCACCAGGTCCGGCAGGTGCCGGTACGTGCAGAGGTCTTTTGGCGAGAGGAGATAGGAACCAGCGGAAGGGATATCCCTGATCCGTCCCGGTCTCCCATATGCGTCCTGTTCTCCCGTCACGAGCGTATACGGTTTACGGCAGGGCTGGGCGCACATGCCGCGGTTCCCGCTTCTCCCGCCAATGACCGACGAGAGGAGGCACTGGCCCGAGTAGCTGTAACAGAGCGCACCATGGCAAAAGACCTCAAGCCCGACACCGCTCTTCTGAGTCTGCCCTGCGATGGTCTGGATCTCCGCAAGGGGGAGTTCGCGGGCAAGGACGACCCGGGAGAACCCCTGCTCCGCTGCCCAGATCACCCCGTCGGTGTTATGGATGGTCATCTGGGTTGAGGCATGGAGAGGGAGGTCCGGGACGATCTCCCGAGCCAGCGAGGCGACCCCAATGTCCTGCACGAGCACGGCATCGGCGCCGGCTGCGTAGAGCCAGATGAGATAGTCTGCCACAGGTTCAAGTTCCCGGTCATGGATGAGCGTGTTGACCGTTACATAGACCCGGACGCCGCGGGCATGGGCAAGGCGTATCCCTTCGGTGATCTCCTCATCCGAGAAATTAGCAGCGAATTTCCGGGCGCCGAACCGTTTCCCGCTCAGGTAGACCGCATCGGCACCCGCTGCCAGGGCTGCCCGGAACGATGCCGGCGAACCCGCAGGGGCGAGCAGTTCGGGAAGTCCTTTTTTTCCGTCACGGGGGGCAGGGGACATGGAACAACCGGTTATGGGAGGATTATCCTGATGATACCGGCCGCGAACCCGGCCGGTCTGCCGGAACCGCGTCGGAAATAGTG
>JAKLGN010000156.1:0-3010 GCA_022710665.1 Methanoregula sp.
AGAATTGGTCGTGACGCTCCTTGAGCTGCCGTAAGAAAAGCCCGGTTTTCATAGGCAGGTACCGAAAATATTTCGCATTGACCGGCGATCTCAAATGCTCATACGCCGGCTGCCCCAGGAGTTCTTCAAGGGTTTTTTGTGCCCGGCCAAATGCATCTTCCCGGACACTTCCGGAGAAGTGGAGAGAGACGGGACGGAAATACAAGGTTTTCCCCGGCAATGGTACGGCAAGGGATCCATCCTTCAGACAGGTCAGGCGTACGGGAGCAGGAGGCAGTGCAGGACCTGCAGGTTTTTTCCCGGCCGGGCGTGAAGCGGCTTTGCCTCCGGGTAGTGTACCGCGCGCAATCATGGACCATTCCTGACAGGTGTGGGTCCGGTCCAGGTGTTTTTTCCAGAGCGGGTCGCGGATAGTGGCAATGGATACCAGGCGATATGCCGGGCCAACCGGGATGAATTTTGCACCGCAATGGGAACATTCAATATAAAAATCAGTCCGTGGAATACCGAAGAGCTGATTTCCCACTATCCGCTCCAGGATACCGGTCCGGCATACCGGACACAGGTCCAGCCAGGACAGGGACGATCCGTCACTGTCACCGGAAACACCGAGCCTGACAGAGGGAGCCATTACTGAAGCGATATGCCATGTCCACGCAGGAGTGAGCCGGATCCCCCGGATCTCCCGGTGTGTACGCGGGTCCGGGACCAGTGCCGGTTCCGCGATCCCGGCGCTGCAGAGCACCTCCGCGATGATCGGCCCGGCCATCTTTCCGGAGATGCGCAGGCGTTCCTCCAGGCACCGGTCCAGTCCGTCTTCGATCCCTTCACCGTTCCCCCGGGGCGTGGTGATTGCCCGGAATTTCGCGGGTACGGCATTGAGGCATTCCATGGAGACCCCGACCAGCTCTCCTGTTACCTTAAAACCGCTCCGGAGAAAGGGCAACTGCGAGACGCGGGCCGTGACCGTTGCGCAGGCATACGCAAACAGTTCCGGAGGTATCGGGAGGAACTGGGCGGGGGACATGATTGTCTGCCATACCATTTGGAAGGAAGTCGGAAAAACGTTTCTCGTGCTGGCATGATATGGGCCATTCGGATAGTAAGGATCCCGGTACTATCCGGCGCGCTCGATTGCCCTCAGGTATAATCATATTAAGCCGGGAGGTCCATGTTGAAAGCACGCTCAGATAGCTCCGGTCGTGCCAACCCCCTTAACCTGTAACCAGACCGGTCAATGCTGTAAAAAAAATCGCAGATAGCCTATGAAGATTATCTTCTCTCTCCGGCGTTCCCTTGCAAGTCTCCTGCTGACCGCAGGGCTTGCCTATCCCGTGTGCGCAGCGGTCTGCCCCAAGGGGATCGGGGGATGCCCCTCCCCGGGGAGGTGCTTTCTCTTCACGGATGTGGACGGGAATGCGTTATGCGATTATACGGGCCGTTCGGTCTCATCGGTTACCGGAACAACGGCTCCGGCCGCACCGGCCCAGGGTTCAGCAGCCGCCCCCGCACAGTCAGTAATCCCGGTCCCGCCATCACCAAAACCAACCACAAGCCTGCTCCAGAATACCTCAACCGCCGGTATTTCCGATACGATTCTGGGATCCGTTCCGCTGACCGCCACGGTCCTGTTCATCGTATTTGCCGGGATTTTTTTCGCACTCTTCCGGACTGGGATCGCCGGTATCCGGATCGACCGGCCGCTGCCCGCGCTCGGTCTCTCTGCGTTCCTGGGACTCGGATTCTCTCTTATGGCAACACTCATCGTTTCCGGTGCCGGTGCTGCAGGGACCACGTTTGCTCTCGTCTACATGGGGGCCGGCACCTTCCTGGCCATGTATCTCTGGTACCGTGGAGCCATGGCGAGAAGAGCAATCTTCCTGACCGTACTCACTTCCACGCTTACCGGGTTTGTCTTCCTTGCCCCAATCATGCCGCTGGAACTCGGGGGGCTGGTCAACGTCCTGACCGGGCTCACTCCTGTCAGTGCAGGTATTGTTGTGATCCTCGCCATCATCGCATTCACGCTCCTTGCAGGGAGGACATTCTGCGGCGCAGTCTGCCCGGTCGGATCCGTGCAGGAAGTAGCCTTCTCCGTGCCACTGTCGAAGGTCACGTTCCACCACCCGTATATCCCGGAACTGATCCGGCTCGTGGTCTTCGGCTCAGCAGTCCTTTTGGCAGTGTATCTTATCGATCTCCTGGCATTCACCGGCCTGTATGACCTTTTCTCCCTCACACTCTCGGCATCGTTCCTGGCAGGGGCGGGAATCCTGGTCTTCTCGGTCTTCCTGTACCGTCCGGTCTGCCGTTTCCTCTGCCCGTTCGGCGTCCTGTTCTCGATCCCCGCGGCATTCAGCCGCTTACGGCTCCGCCGTACGGAGGTCTGCATCAACTGCAGCAAGTGCGAGAAAGCCTGCCCTGCGGGGGTTGCCGGCAGGGATGATTCGAAACGGGAGTGCTACCTTTGCGGCCGGTGCACGACGGCTTGCAGGGTAAAGGGGGCGCTGGAATATCGCTGATTTTCAAGGCTCATGAAACGGATTTCGTATAGTATCCGATAGCTATGGCCCCGCGCCAGGGGCTCGTGCGTGGCATTACGGGGCATATTCGGATTTTTAAAAAAAATGCTCTGGAGAAATCCTGAAGGAATTTTTTACCGCACATGGGATCTTTTCCCGCGCCAAAGAGGCAACCCCCATTGCGATAATGACCGTCTGCCTGACCCCGGAAGTGTCAGATTTTCAGCTCTTGGAGAAATCATCGGGTAGCCGCTCCCGATGGCTTTCGCTTACGCTTGAGCCCCTGCTGCTGGGCAGCCCCCCGCATTGCGATAATCACTCAGGAAGGTTTTCCGGGGTCTCTTTGACGTAATTGCATATTCCAGCTCTGGAGAAATTCCCGTCTTATGGTGTCAGTGACCCACTGTGGTAATGATGAGGGGGACCCCCTCTCTCCCCCAGAGGGGGAAGCAGCATGCGGGGGCAGGCCCTCTTCAAGCCCTTACACG
>JAKLGN010000156.1:3020-3248 GCA_022710665.1 Methanoregula sp.
TCATCGATAGAATATCACATACGAGGATTTTTCCATTGCAAACACCCCTGTCGCACTGCGCCTTCGGAAGGGGCAGGGTTGGCGCAAGGGGTTGCCAAGAGAGCGGGAAGAGGATTTTTCCCGAACCGGTAATGCTATCAATCCACCAGGGGTCCCCCCGGGTTGGCAGCAGCCATATCTCTGCCGGATTACCTGCCCGGACAGGACAGCGCGATGAATGCAAAAAGA
>JAKLGN010000157.1 GCA_022710665.1 Methanoregula sp.
CTGGATTTCGGATACCATAATGTCTCACACCAGGGGTTTCATGGTCAGCGCCGGGTGCCCGACCTTTTCGAGGTAGACAATCAACTCTTCAAACGTTGTCGCTTTTGTCTCGTCCGCGATCTTGTCAAAAAAACCAGAAAGACCCTTGTCAGAAAGCTTTTGTTCAAGCCGGTCTCTGAGTTCTTCCTTTAGCTGGGATGGTATCCAGACAAGACGCCCGATGCCACCTTCTCCCTGAAGGAAACGGTCTGAAAGAATATAGTTTTTTGAGATACCGGCAAACCCGGGTGTCTGGGCACCACCTCCGATTGTTCCGGCGAGGGTCGAGAAGGACATCCCGGAAGGGGTTACGCCTTTGAATTCACGGTTCACGACCATGATGCCGTTGACTTCCGGGAGCATCAGGGCAATCGCCTCGAAACAGCCGCAGCAGGTCATGGGATATTCCATGACGGAGTAGAGTGAACACCGGTCAATTTCCCCGTGACTGGCCTTCCTGACAAAGCGGTTCACGCCATCAAACTCACCGTTCAGGGCATTGATTTCCGTACCCTTCTCAACCGGCTGGTTTGCTCCGGCGGGCGATATCTCGTATGCAATTTTTCCGTCAAGCCAGCTTATTGCCCCGCACAGGGCCGGCCGCTCCGGCGTTATCACACAGACATGGTTGGGGGCAAAGGTCTGGCAGAGTGTACAGGAGTAATAGGTATTCACGTCATTGTCCCGCATACCCTTGATCCGTGCATCGCGTTCCTCATAGACTCGTTCGGCCTCTTTTTTTGCCGCTGCCACTTTTACCGGGTCCGTAATCAGCGTAACCGCAACCGCATCAAGAAGTTGCGGGAAGTCCATGCGGAACTTGCTTGCCAGCAGTTTCCCCAGATGTTCAATCCTTACTCCCTTGGCCACGGCCTCTTTGGAGATCCGCACCCAGATAAGGTCCCGCTGGGCCACGTGCCAGGTCCCCTCCCCGTAATTCACGAAATTGTGGATCCTCCGCTCCAGGACCGGCTCGTAGTCCTTTTTCATGGATTTTCCGGCAACGTCGATCAGGATACCCAGGGGGTTTGCAGATCCTTCCTTCATTGAATCTATCTCGGGCCCGATGACCGTAACCCGTCCATCCTCTATTTCACCGGCAGGACGCGTCCTGAGCAGTTCAAAAGCGGGAGACCGTCCCCCGCCAAACTCCACATACATCTCCTCTTTCCGGATACTCTTTCCCTCAAATGCCGGGGAACAACCCATCGGAATCGGGATAGCAGTGACATTGACCCGGATACCTTTTTCCTCCATTCCCTTTCTGACAGCATCTTCCGCTGCAACAGGAATCCACGCACCACCCCGGTAATCCCCGACGGAAAGGATAGGAATTCCCAGGAGCCGCATTCCGTCCACAAGGGCGATCTCATCATCTGAGAGGCCGGGAAACACAATCACAATCGCTTTTGCCCGTTCAGCTGCATACATGAGGAGCCGCTGGGCATCTCCCGGTGTCACCCCGCCGAACATCATGGCAACACGGGCAATGACATCCACAAAATGAACACCGGAGGCAGGTGTGGAGCCAAGGGGGACAAGCCGATATTCGAGACCAAGCCTGACGCCATTATTCAACAGAGCGGGAATGACCGGGCCGGCAAGAAAGGTAAGCATGTATTTTTCCTGGAGTTCCCGGCATATGGCAGCAGCTGTTCCGGGGCTTTCCGAAGAACCGATTACCAGGGCAAGACCAAGGATTGATCCGTCGACAAGGGAGTACCCGAGCTTGCGGATGACCGTGTCAGCAATGAATCCCGTGTACGGGGCGTTTTCCCTTCCCCTCTTTGCGGTTTTTTCTGCCAGGAGAAATTCGGAAGCAACGATCGGGTTGTTACCGGTCTTTAAAAAAACCTCCCGTGCGGTATTCTGGTCGTGCACTGCAGTACCGGTCAGTGCAAATGCTATGGGCAGGTGGTACGCTGTATCATCGTATACGAATGTTTTTTCAATTGCCGGGAGGATCTCTTTCAGGTGTTCTTCCCCCCTTTTTTTTGCCAGCTCAACGTCGGTCATTTTTATCTTCCGTCCCTTCAGGGTTTCCCGGTATGATAGATATAGTTTCGTCATAGGGTAAGGGAAAAAAGACTCAAGAGGAACCGGTCTCATTTTTTTTACAAAAACGTATATCCCGTTGAAATGTACATGCTGATGATTGAAGGTATTCGTATGTGGATAACATCATCACACAAGGTTTTTTGCGGTTTACTGCTGCTGTTTGCAGCCGCCTGCGTCCTCCAGCCGGTGATGGCGGACAACAGGACTATTACCATCTCTTACCGCGGGTCCGGCGGGAGTTATGTTGGTGATACGGTCGTTTTTGACGGCCGCAACACGTTCGGGAACACGACCCTGCTCAGGATAACCGGACCTGGTCTCCCGTCAAAAGGCGTGCCGGTTAACAACCTCAACGGGGTTGAAGGGACGGCAACATCTGTCGGGGTTGACCAGAATGGCATGTGGAAATTTGTCTGGTATGCGTCGACCGTTCCTGGTATTGAAAAACTTGCGACCGCACGCTACACCTTTACCGCAGTAGACTCTCTTAATCCTGATAACTCCGCGAGTGCCTTGTTTATGCTGAGAAAACCAGAATACTCGATCTCTGCTGTTCCGAACCCTTCAAAACCGGGTGATTATATCGAGTTGATCGGGACTGCAGAACAGGGCATAACCTCTGCAAAAATCGATGTTAAGGATGTTTCCGGAGCAGTCCTGCACACGTTCACGTCGCCGGTCGGTTTTTCCGGTTCCCTGAGTTATGGTTTCCACAGTGATATGGAACCGGGACAATATACGGTTACGGTTAGTAATCCGGCACTGAAAGCTCCTTTCGGTACGACCATTTCGGTTGTAGCGGAGGAGACAACGCTGCCGGTCACGACCGTTATTGCAATGGAACCGGGATCTGCCCCCCCCACCAAGGAGGTAAATATGGTGATTACATCTGCGCAGGTACCTGAAACAAGCCCGGTAAGAACACCGGGTTCACCATTAACCGTCATTTCAGTACTGGTGACCGGTCTGATTCTGGCATCAGTTATACGGCGCTAAAAAGTCAAAAAATTTTTTAATAGGGTATGGGAGCAATCCAGCCACTCATTTTTTGCTCGAATGTCATCTCCCCCTCGCGCCAGCCTTCCCCCCAAGGTGGCTCAATCGCGCATGTGATCCCTCCTCCATCCATGGACGTCGATTTTT
>JAKLGN010000158.1 GCA_022710665.1 Methanoregula sp.
TGATAATCGTACTGGTGGCGGACGGCCATGTCCCGCAGATGGAATGGAGGATTATAAGGATCTGGTCCTTGTCCCGGGTCCGCTCCAGCAGTTGTGCGGTAAGAGCGCTGATGATCTCGATCTGTGCTTCCGGCGAGACCCTGCTGAAGTTGCCGATAAAGCGGGGGATGTCTGCCATCTCCCTGCCAAAGGCACTTTTTGCGCCCCGTTCTATGATCAAAGCAATGCAGGTCTGCCTTCGGATCTTCTGGTGAATTTCCGCTGCGCTCTGGATGCTGTAAAAATACGCGGTCCGGTCTTTCTTCTGGATGGCGATGGTAGCCAAAGCTTTGGAGAGTTCAGCGTGGAGCACGGACCGTCGTGATATATCCCCGATCTCGCTGATCAGGCGGAAGGAAACGCACAGGAGTCTTTTATCCAGGGTTGTCACGGCCCAGACAATGAGCAAAGGGACGATATCGATCATGACATCGGAACGGTATTTCCGGAAACTGATGCGGTCGAGGGTCACCATCCCCTTGTCGATAAGTGATGGATTGTTTTCGGATACCCCGGCATCGATCAGATCCCGCGCAACCATCGCAAAGATACGGGACTGGTCGCTCTTCTTTCCGAGGTTCTCACCAAGGGTATAGACAATTTCGAGCCAGTCCTCCCGCTTTGAGGCGATATACTGACGGACAATCCGGGAAAACAGGTCATCGATAGTATTTTTCTGGATGTCAGGCAGGGCGAGGAGGAGCTGAGGCCGGTTGTTTTCCAGTGCTTTCTCGATGATAACCTGATTGATCTGGCTGAGAATGGTTTTACGGGGTTTGCCTGCCTGCTGGGTCCTGAGATCGAGAAGAGACGCCTCTATGAACAGCCATTCCTCAGCGGGAAGCGCATTTTTTATCCTCTCTATTATTTCTGCGGATCTGACCATGCTTGAATCACAGAGAGCACACGTGTGGTGGTTAACAACAATTTGACGTAATTTATTAATATGTGTTTCTATCTGTTTGGGGCTCAATTTTATGTATTTTTCGAATAATAAACAAGATTTGAAAATTTTCAAACAACACTCGTTTATATAGGAGTTCCAAGAAAAACACCGGAGAGCGCATACGGGACCACTAGTGGTGGAAAAGAAAAACCGGAATCACCGGGTCCCTGCATGGTAACCCGGGTGCAGGTCCCGCAGACTATCCCATCATGCCCGTGATCCGTGATTTCAGGTCCGCATAGAGTGCCCTGCCCTCGGCAGGACTTCCGGCATCGACGATGATACGGATGATCGGCTCCGTTCCTGAGGCCCGCACAAGTGCCCAGGCATTGCTGGTATAAATTTTCACTCCGTCGGTCCTGTCCAGGGTTCTGCCCGGAAAGTGTAAGGGGAGCGCTGCAAGGATTTCTGCACTGTTTTTTGCCATGAACTTGTCCTTGATAATATGTCGTCTGGGCAGCTGGCGGGCAAGTTCTGACAGCTTTTTCCCTGAGCCGGCAATGATAGAGACCATCATGGCTGCAGTCATGCCCCCGTCCCGGCAGAACTGGTGATCCGGAAAAATGAGGCCCCCGTTCCCTTCCCCGCCAAAGATCACCGGTACCCCTTGTTCCATGAGTTCCCGCATCGTGCGGGCAACATAGATGCTCCCGACCGGGGTATACCGGACGGTACTGCCTTCCCGCCGGGCTGTTTCTTCCACAACCTGCCCGGAGCTCACCGGTGTGACAATGACCCCCGTTTTCTGCCGGCAGATGTGCTGTACCACGATTGCAAACTCCTCGTTCTCTTCGATGAATGTTCCCTTCTCATCAACGAAGACAGCGCGGTCCGCGTCCCCGTCATGGGCAATGCCAAAGGATGCCCCGCTGCTGAGCACGAGGTCTGCAAGGTTTTTCAGCCCGTCCACAGACGGTTCCGGCAGCCTGCCGGGAAACGTGCCGTCCATTACCCCGTTGACCGTCAGGACCCGGCAGCCAAGCTTTTCGAGAATTTTCGGGGTGGTGATGCAGGCAGGGCCGGAGCCGGGATCCACAACAACGGTCATACCTTTTCCCAAAGAACCGGGGAAGTGGCTGAGGATTCCTTCAATATACCGGTCAAGATGGTGGGGGACCGGTGTTTCCTGCCCGGCCCGGTCCCAGGCCGTGACCGGGATGGCGGGACCGAAGATCAGCTCTTCCAGCTGTACTGTTTCTTCGTCTCCCATCTCCGTCCCGTCGGGTTCGATGATCTTCACGCCATTGTATTCCGGCGGATTGTGGGATGCGGTGATCATCGCCCCCCCGGCATACCCATCCCTGACCAGGTACTGGAGCGCCGGTGTTGGCAGGATACCACAGTCATGGACATCGCAGCCGGTTGCAAGCAGGCCGGCCCTGAGGGCTTTTCCCAGGGTCTCACCAGATGTACGGGTGTCGCGTCCAACCGCAATGCACCCGGGCCTCATCTGCCCCAGTGCCTTTCCTATGGTAAAGACGAGTTCCGGTGTGAGGTCCGCTCCCGCAACACCCCTTACACCGTTGGTGCCAAACAAGCGCTTCAGAATTTTTTGTGCTGCCATAATCTCCCTGCTTTTAGTACGTGTCAAAACGATCGATTGATGCGAGTACATCATCTACGGTGGGATTACGTAAAATACATCCTTCGACCTGCAGTTCGCCAATGACGATCTTTTTAAACGATCGCGTTTTGTATCCTTCGATGATCGTATAGTCCATTCCCTGATCCTTCAGGAGCGCAAGCATCGCATCCAGGGAGTTGTTCCGCAGGGTTACGACAGCTTTACCGGCATCGATCCCTGCAGAAATCTCAGCCCCGGCCATAAAAAAGCCGGTGGTGTCTTTTGCCTCCGCGAGAAGATACTCGTGGTCACCCAGGTGCTTGATCACGGCCACCTTCCCTTTCTTATTGAGGACGGGGAGGAGGGTTTTGATAAATGTGGTCTTGCCGGTATTGGATCGGCCGGTAACCTGGATGATCTTCATGCGTCCTCCTTCTCCTGCCCAGGTACCCCGTTGCGGGAGGAGCTGCGTTCTTTGGTGTCACCATGGCCCGGTGACGGTTGATCGCTGCCGGGGGGTTCACCCTTAGCAGGGGCCGGCGGGACCGCACCGGGAACTGGTGGTCCGTCATGGGGATCCCCATTTAAAACCGGCGCGGGTGGTGGTTCCGTGATCCCCTGCCCTGGGGGAGTCGGTTCACCGGGGCTGATCGGGCTTTCTGCTCTCCCGGTGCCAGGAGGTTCCTG
>JAKLGN010000159.1 GCA_022710665.1 Methanoregula sp.
GGCTCATGGCGCATTGCGACAGGATTATCCTCTTTTCTCTCAGGATATGGTAAAAAAACCCTTCTTTCGTGATTATCATAATGCGGGGCTGCCACAGCGGCGGGGCTCAAGCGTGAGCAAAAGTCTTCGGGAGCGCATATCCGATGATCTCTGCCGAGCTGAAAAATCCTCTTTTTTTTGACACCCTCTTACCCCTCCACGCGTTCTCCCTCAAAATCTGGTACCCTCAAATTCCATGGAAAACAGCCGAAAAACTGGGCCGGAGGGAGGGATCGGACCCGTTTTTTCGCTAAGCGTCTTTCGTGGATGCGGTGAATGAGGATTTCTTGTGGTCCTCCTGCCCGCGTATTACCGTCCGCACCTCCGCGCGAAACGATGGTGAAGACGGAGGGGCGGTATGGTTTTTTTGTTTTGCCAAAGAACCTTTCCGATCCCCCGTCATTCAGACAACCTGTTTTCACTCAGGAGAAATCCTTGTTTCAATGAGTTGCTAGCCTCACCTGCGCCAGCCCCTCCTGAAGGGGAGCACTGCAATATCCCCGGCGGTTTCTCAACGAATATCCAACTCTCGTCTCTCCAGCCCGGTGTCATCACAAACCGAGCGCCACGCTGGCAGGACATCATACCCTGACGTCAGCGTGTCCATGATGTTTTTTATGTGTTGTTCTTCATGCAAAATTACCCGGTCCCGGGAACGTATATGATTTTTTTAAGAGGGATCGGGTGCCGAATATTTGTCGTCATGAAACATCACGGCGATCTTTGTTCCGGAGAATCCCCTTCCGCCTTCTTGCCGCAGTCCTCGCAGAATCTCATGCCCTCATGCAGAGTTGCTCCGCAGTCCGTACAGAATCTCTGTCCTGGTGCCACCATCTCCGCAGATTTTGCGCTCACAGCAATATCCGGATCCATTTTCCGAATAATAACTGCGGATCCGGATGCCTCCGCCCGTCCCTGCGCTGAGCACGCGGATGACGGGTCTGCATGGGCGCACCTGATGTTCCGGCTGGTCATCCACCAGCCGAGCGGGATGATGACGAGGAGGATGAGAAGCAGCCCTGCAACCGTCAGCACTTGAAGACTGAAGTTGAAGATACCGTGCATGAGCATGGCCCCGAAAAGGCCGGCAAGGATGATTCCCGTACGCTCATTGCCGGGCCGGAATTTTGCAGTTCCCAGAGAAAAGCCCCAGATGCACGAGAAGACCACATGGCCGGGCACAGATGCGACCGCCCGGATGATCCCGACCGCAAGACCGCCTTCCAGCACGTACAGGATATTTTCTATGGTGGCAAAGCCAAGGCCGGCTGCCGTGGCATACACCATCCCGTCAACCGGCTCGTCAAACTCAGGGTGGCGGTATATCGCGAGAAAGACGACAAGGAATTTTAAGGTCTCCTCGATCACCGGCGCAACGAACGCGGACGAGAATACGCCCTCCGGAAACAGCAGCTCGAGAAGCCCGGCGGGAATGACCGAGAGCGCGCCGAGGAAAAAGATCCATGCCACAAGGTGCAGGGGCTCGGGCTCGTACGAGTCCCTGCGGTACATATAGAGAAGGATAAACAGGGCGGGGGCAATGGCAAGGACGAGCAGTTCCAGCATCACCGGACTATGGGGGGCCGGGACTCTTGAGGGTTTCCGGGGATCTGCCCGTGTCATGGCGGGCAGATCCCGTTCACGCTCTGGATGAAACCGCCATGACACCCGGGCGAAATCCTGAAATATCCATGAAAATCAAGCCTCCTGCTATGACACGTGTCATCATGCTCGCTCCCGCATTCCTGATCCTGCTCTGTATGTTTTTTTCCGGCTGCACATCCGATCCGGGAACTCCGGCACCGGCAACAACGACTCCGGTACCATCGCCAACGACCGCGCTCTTGACCGTCACGGCAACACCTACCCCCCTCCCGACTACGGAGCGTATCCGGATACTTCCGGCGGAACGGCAGGTCAGCCTGGTGCTGACAAAGGACCGCCCCTCATCGGAGATCCACCTGCTGTACCAGGGCGGTCCCGGAGATCTCTCTACCAACCGGGTCACGATGCGGGTATATACCTCTGAGACTGAATACCGGGAATATATTATGGGTGGCGGAAGGAAACCCGTTCCCGGCGATGAGATTGTTGCCCCGGGGACGCGGGGGGGTGACCGGTGCGAGGTCTTCATCATCTCGGCAGGAACCCGGTACAAGGTGATGGACGAACCGGTGTATGGGGGGATGTATTATTAACGGGAAATCTTTTTTTTTAAAAAAAAACCGCTATCATCCTCTGGAGCCCGCCAGCAAACCAATAACGCGGGACTCTTTAGCGGGGGCTGACACGCGATGATCCAGGCTTTTTCCGCCATTGCGGGTGCTTTCGGGTTATCTACATCAGCCGGCCTCAATGCATATCTGCCCCTGCTGGTGGTGGCGCTGGCAGCCCGCTATACCACCCTTATCCAGCTGAATGAACCGTGGAATGTGATGACCAGCGGCTGGGTGATTGCAGTCCTGGCAGTGCTGTTGCTGGTCGAGATGACCGTTGATAAAATCCCGGCTGTTGATACCCTCAACGATGGCATCCAGACAATAGGCCGCCCCTTGGCCGGCGCCATCCTTTTTGCCGCAGGTTCCGGCGTGGTGGGGGAACTCCATCCGGTGCTGGCCTTTATTGCCGGGCTCCTCATTGCCGGAGGCGTTCACACCGTGAAGACGGTTGCCCGGCCTGCCGTTACGGCAACCACCGGCGGCACGGGAAACTGGCTGGTCAGTCTTCTGGAAGACGGGCTGTCGCTGGTCCTTGCAATCATGGCGATCCTGGTACCGATCCTTGTCCTTCTTCTCATCGGAGTTCTCCTCCTTCTCGTTGTCGAAATTACCGGGAGCCGGAGCGTAAAAACCTGATTTTTTTGTTCTGATGCATCGGGTATAGGGGAGTTCACGCCAGAACCATGAAACTTGGAACACTTTTTCAGGTATTCAGCGCCCTCTGATGGAATGCCTCTTCCTACCGCAGCAGGGCAGGCAATTGATCCGCCGCACAGGGCATGAACGTCCCGCTTACCCGTGTGATTCCTCCACCCCTCACAGAACCCCCGGCAGTAGCGGGCGGGAGGGGATTTTCCTGACAGAACTGTTTTGTCCATTGCCCGCGTCAGGAAGAAGATTAAAGGCAAAATTACCTTCTGTTTAATTTGAATTTATAAAATCTTCGATTTTTGATATTGATAAAAAATAAATAGTA
>JAKLGN010000016.1:0-10531 GCA_022710665.1 Methanoregula sp.
GATGCCAATGTACGGAGGGCGGCAGCCTATAAGACACCCTGTGTTTTGAAATACCCGGGAACAGACGCATCCCGGGCATTCAAGCGGATTGCGGCCCATATGTCAGATGTGGAATACGAAGATGATCTAAGCGAGCCCAAACAGGAAGGTTTCGTTGACCGGCTCGCACGCGCAGTATTCAAGTAAACTATTCCCGGGATGAACATGGCATACGAAGAATACATGATGATATTTTTTGGCGGTGTTATCGTTGTCCAGCAGTTCATCATCTATCTGATGTATGTGCGGATACGGCAGCTGCTGGATGAGATAGATTCCATAGAAAGCAAGATCATGATCACGGACACGGAACTTGAGAACCTGATTTCGAGGGTCGAGGAGTTCAAACGCGGCAACCTCTGATACCGTACTGCCCGATTCATCCCTTTTTTTTGTTTACCCTAATTCCAGCGCCAGCATACAACAAGTTACATAAATGATATCATCCAATAGTAGGAGGACGGGGCCATAGGGTAGCCTGGCCATCCTAGGAGACTGGGGGTCTTCTGACCTGAGTTCAAATCTCAGTGGCCCCATCCTTTTTCTGATTGTTATGCTAATCCGTAGTGTACGATATGAAACTCACAGAGACCTGCATCGATTGTCTCCTCTCCCGCGTTGTCTTTGAGTGCAACCTGAGCTCCGCGGGACCGGCCCGTACGGAAGAGACGGTTGCCACCTGCCGGGACCTTCTTGAATCCATGAGGGGGTCTTCATTGCTCCACCCTCAGATTGCGAGCATGGTGCACCGGAAAGCCTGTGCCATGATCGGTAATCCTGACCCGTTCCGGCTCCTGAAGGATGAAGGAAATGAACTGGCAACGGATGTCTGCCGGGAGGTGAGGGGCAGCCTTGTCTCATTCCACGATCTCGTTCTCGCCAGTGTCATCGGGAATACTTTCGATTATGCCGTGAAAGACCACGATGTTACCAGGAATTTTTCCCGGTTTTTCAACGAGGAGTATAAAAAAGGGCTGGATGTCGATGACACAGACCGCATCCTCGATCTCTGTGACCGTGTCGTGTTCCTGACGGATAACTGCGGGGAGATCGTTTTCGATCGCCTCCTGGCAGGTTTTTTAAAAGCCCGCGGATCCCATGTCACGGTTGCGGTGAGGGATGCCCCTATCCTGAACGATGCGACCATGGAGGATGCCATCGCACTCGGGTTTGACAAGGTCGCTGACTGTCTGACGACAACCGGTGGCGGTGCGGAGATCGGGCTTGACATAACAAAGATGCCCGCTGACCTGGCAAAGGCAATCAGAGCGTGCACCATCATCATCTCGAAAGGCATGGCGAACTATGAATCCTTAAGCGAGTATGACAACCTTCCCCCGGTTGCATACCTGATGTGCGTGAAGTGCGAGATGATCGCGGAAGATTGTGGGATAGCACGGGGGTCTAAGATCGCGATGCTGCGGAAGCAGGACTAGTTCTCTTCCCTGCATGCAATGAATCGCCATCAGTAGCTCCATGAAAATAAGGGTATGGTGCCATGGTAACTGCCAACTCATTCAGGAATTCCCAGGAGAAAATGGTTCCAGGGTATTGTTCCGGATTTCAGATTAAAAAAAATGTTCATGACAATAGAAAAAAAACTGACGTTCCAGTGGCTTTGCCCCGCCCCTACGACGCCCCGATTGCGATGACATTGTAGTACCAGGATCAGGCATCCCGGTACTACAGAAGAATCGCAGGTGCGATTGAACCCCCGACGGGGCAGGATTGGGGCAAGGGGGGCATCCATCAGAGAAAAAGATTAGTGGCAGAAATATGACGATCCCCAAAATTATTTCGGTTTTTCTGCACTGAAAAAAATTCTTTTTCACAGGATATAAGCCGCACCTTTCTGGAATTAAAGAGTCTTCCCGGGGTCAGGACACCGTGCGAAAACAGGGTTCATCCCCCGGGGACACTACGGTCACGGGATCTAAGAAATTCAGAGCATCAGAGCGTTCTTGCATGATTTCTGCTGTTTCCGATTTTTCCGGCCTCCCCAAAGGCCGGTACCCGAAAAACGTCAGGAAAAATGGAGCAGATGCAATGATGCAATAACTCAACAACAAAGAACCCTGAACAACAGGTAGACCGGTGCGCAGTACTGCTGAAAAAAGCCGGTTTTTCTCCTCCGCACCAGAACATTACCATAGAATTTTAAGAGTGCACACAAAAAACATGTGATCATGGTACTTCCTGATTTGGCTCTGTCCTTTGGATGGCTGCTGATTATTGGTGGTGCAATCCTGCTGCTGCTCGAAGTGCACAGCCCGGGTTTCTTTGCAACTGTTCCTGCAACGGTGATGATCTTCCTTGGCATCCTCCAGGTTGCGGGAGTGGATATCTCAAACCCATGGATGGGCGGCCTTCTTGGCGTCATCGTTGCCATCTGTGCAGCGGGCTTCACGGTCTGGATGTACAGTAGGATAACTCCCGATGAAAGTCCGACAACAATCAGCCGCGATTCCCTTGTGGGAAAGGAAGGGCAGGTGAAGACCATTGTTGATGCATCCACTATTTCCGGCAAGGTTGTCATCGGTTCGACAGAATGGAGCGCCCATTCGACCGGTGCTACAATCGTGCCCGGGAAAAAAGTAAGGGTTGTCAGTTCAGAAGGAGTTCATATCGTTGTTGAGGAGGTAGCCTGACATGGCATTTATTGAGACCCTGATTGTTATTTTTCTGATTCTTGTTATTGTTGCCATTTTTGCAAAAGGTGTGGTCATCATCCAGCCGTACGAGCAGGGCCTGCAGATCCGTCTCGGACAGTATGTCGGCAGGATGAATCCCGGGTTCCGCTGGATCGTCCCGTTCGTTTCCGAGGTGATCAAGCTCGACCTGCGCACGCAGGTGATGGAGGTCCCGAGCCAGGAAGTGATCACCAAGGACAACTCGCCGACCAACGTGGACGCAATCGTATACGTGCGGGTAATTGACCCCGAGAAGGCGTACTTTGAAGTCTCCAATTACCGGCTTGCAACGGTTGCTCTTGCACAGACCAGCCTCCGTGGCATCATCGGGGACATGGAGCTCGACGAAGTGCTTTATAACCGGGACGTCATCAATACCAAACTTCGGGATATCCTCGACCGTGAGACGGACCAGTGGGGTGTGAAAGTTGAACGGGTCGAGATCAAGGAAGTGGACCCGGTCGAGGCTGTCAAGAATGCGATGACCGAGCAGACCGCGGCGGAGCGGGCCCGGCGTGCAGCAATCCTGCGTGCAGACGGTGAGAAACGATCGGCTATCCTCAAGGCAGAAGGTCTCCGCCAGAGCATGATCCTCGAGGCGGAAGGCGAACGGCAGAGCAAGGTGCTCCGTGCCGAGGGTGAACGGCTCTCGAGGATCCTGCAGGCACAGGGTGAGGCACAGGGGCTGCGCATCCTCTCGGTCGGGGCTGCACCCCTTGACAAGAAAGCGATAACCGTGCTCTCATTCGATGCGCTGAAATCGATGGCGGCGGGGCAGGCCACCAAGATCATCTTCCCGTTCGAGATCTCCCAGCTCATCCGGCAGGGCGCAAAGTATCTCGGTGCAACCGACGAGACCGCGGCGGAGACCGCTGCCCGTCCGGTCATGGATGACAGCATCCTTGGCGTTATCCCGAAACAGGAAGAGGTCGATAAGATCCTCAAGGAGATCCAGGACGCTGTGCCCAAGGTATCCGAGGAAGAGCTCAAGGATACCAGCAAGCGCCGGATACCGATAGAAAAAGAGCAGGATGATCCGGCAAAGCCCAACTGACCCCCCGGGATATAAACACTCTTTTTTCTCCTCATCGGGAGATTTTAAAGCGCTTAAGAATACTTGGGTATACAGGATTATCCTGTGAGTACAGAGACAGCTCCAATGTTTTTGCCGGGCAGGTTTTTACCTCTTTATAGACAACAACAGGTACTGGCATGCACCACCCGAACTTCAAGGACACGATAGCAGCGTCACCATATATTTTTACCATTGGGGTCGCCGGTGACAGTGGGTCGGGCAAAACCACCTTCACGCAGGGTATCCGTGATATCTTTGGCAGTGACCTCGTCTCCACCATCACCCTCGACGACTACCACCGCCTCGACCGCGCGGGCCGGAAACGGGAGGGGCTGACCGCACTCAACCCGGCTGCCAACCGGATCGACTTGCTCGAACAACACCTCATCATGCTCCGCCGGGGAGTGCCGATCGAGAAACCGGTTTATAACCACACCACGGGAACGTTCGATCCGCCGGTTATCTTCCGGCCAAAAAAGATCCTGATCCTTGAAGGCCTGCATACCTTTTTTACACCGACACTTCGCAGGTACCTTGATTTCACCCTTTTCGTGGATCCTGCCCGGGATGTCAAGTACGAATGGAAGATCCGCCGCGACATGGCGAAACGGGGGTATTCGGCGGAGGCCGTACAAAGGGAGATCACTGAACGGGAACCGGAATTTGAAAAATACATTGGTCCCCAGAAGGAGTATGCGGACGCCGTGATCGGGATCAAGTACTCGGAGTACGGAAAAATCCTTGGGAAAGATCGTAATGTCTACTGCATCACGCTCTCCCAGCACCGCATGAAACATACGATTGAGAACATCGATCTCTCGCTCGACCTCTACTCGATCCTGTCCCTTTCGGAGAGGAACTTTGCACTGAAGTTCCAGACATGCGGGCAGGGAGGGGACAGGATGGGTGAACTGATCATCGATGGTGAACTGAGCGCCCACGTGGTAAACAAACTGGAGCGCAGTATCGAGAAGCAGACAAAGGTCCGGCCGATTTCAATTTTTCGGCACCGGGAGTATGTGACCGCCGGAGACCTTGCCCGCCTCATCCTTTGCTGGCGGATCATCCACCGTCGGATATTTGTAGAAGAGCGGATTGGTCTGGCCCGTGTGGCATGCGGAATATCCAAGGGGGAGTGAAGATATGAACAATCATAGGGATTTTCCTCTCGGCGGTTCTCCCTGTGTGGAGAAAAGCCGGGCCTGCAATATCAACTGTTCAGGGCCAGTGGCAGCAGCACAACAGCAAGAAGAACTGCAAGCATCAGGTAACTGACCGCACCGGAAACGTAGCCGGAATATTTCAGCAGGCCACGGCGGTCCATGATACGATCGACCCCTTCCCTCAGGATATATCCCCCGTCCAGCGGCACCAGCGGGAGGGCATTGAAGGTCCCGACCACGAGATTGAACCACCCGCACCAGAACAGGAGCTGGACCACGGTCCAGTACTGGGGGAACGGAACCTGCCACATGATAGTATCCACTGTATCGATGGTGAGGAGACTGAACTGGCCCCATGACACGGGATCGAGAAAGGCATAGATTGGGATAGCAAGCAGGATGATCAGACCGATGGGTTCCTTCAGCAGGCCGAACTGTTCTTTCACACCCGGGGCATCGTAATAGGTGACGCCCATAAACCCGCTCGTGCGGTCGCCATAACCTTCAGGCCAGGACGTCAGCGTCAGGGTGTATGTCGAGGGTGTTCCCTTGTTTTGTGTAAGAAGCGTTACGGTATCCCCGGGTTTTGTTCTGTTCAGGAGAGTGGCGACTTCATCCCTGCTGCTGACAGGGACACCATTCATCTCCTTGATCAGGGTACCCGGGCCAATTCCCGCAGCACTGGCAGGATAGTCCTGGTAGACACCATGGATCAGGGGAGCAGAGACCGGCACAGCAAACCCGAGCAGGAAGACTACCAGCACGAAACAGGCAAGCCCCAGGAGGATATTGTTGGTGATGCCGGAACCGAACATCCGCATTTTTGCAAGACCCTTGGTCTTCTCCTGGTCCTCCTCATCAGGCTCGACAAATGCCCCGATCGGAATTACCGCCATGAGGACCCCCATGGATTTGACCCGGATACCCTCCACCCGGCACAGAATGGCATGGCCGAACTCGTGAACCACCATGGTGGCAAGGAGGCCCAGCCAGACAGCGATGGTGAAGGGTATGAAATCGTTCACACCCGGGATCGCGAGCACGTTTTTGAGATCATTTGCCGCTGTCAGAGGCGGGCGCTGGATCACGATATGCTGGATGGAAAAGAAAAGCATCACAGTCATGAGGGCAGAGACGACAACAACCATCACAACACCCAGTGTTCCATAGATACGGAGGAAAGTACTGTATTTTATCGACCGATCAAAAAATCCGACTTTTTCAGTTTTAATGGCCATGAAGGGGCCGTAAAATGAGATATATTCGGGCCAAAGCTTGGTTTTATAGATATAATACGCGATCATTGCGTAGGCTGTAACGAGAAGTGCGATCGGCAGAATCCAATCCATTGATTACTAATTGCAGCCAGGAAATGATAAATCCATGTTCCCGGTAATAATATTGTTTCCGGTTTGCCGTCGGCTGGTACGTGCAGTCAGAAATCCAGAAGAGAACGCTGGGTCTTTTTTTGCAGGAGGTTGCCCACCGTCTTCCAGCTCCTGCGGGCAATAGGTGGTGGCATCGGGTGGTCCCCGATATAGCCACTGAGCCAGCGGACCGTGACCGGGTCTGAAGGGTATCCGCTCCCAATCTCGCCGTATTTTTTCGCAAGGCTTGCAACCTCCCTGTCGCGGAGAACCTTTGCCACGATACTTGCAGCAGAGACAACCACGAACTTCTCATCAGCATGATGCTCAGAAACGATCTCGCATTCATGGGACAGATGTACCCTGACCATCTCAGCATAACGGAAGCAGTTGACATCGCACGCATCGATATACGCCCTGGTTGGGGCAAGCTTCGCGATCACCTTCGCATGAGCCCGGGCAATGCAGGCATTCATGGTCATTTCATTGCGGATCGCATCTATCTCCTGCGCGTCGATTGTCACCGTTGCAACTTTACACCGTTTGCGGATCAGGGGGTAGAGACGTTCGCGCTCCTTTGGCGAAAGAAGTTTTGAGTCCCTGACCCCAAGGTCATCCAACCGCTCTTCCGAGGAGACACTGATTCCTGCCACCACCAGGGGACCAAGCACCGATCCTTTGCCAGCCTCGTCAACGCCGCAAATCATTAAAAAAGGTTGATGCGCAAATTATTTCAATCCCGGTGGTGGTAACCGGTACTATGTACATCATCATCGTAGGGCTTGGCGGTATCGGGAAGAACCTCGCAAAACTTGCAGTCGAACACGCCCACACGGTTGTTGTGATCGACCAGGAAGAGTCCCGGTGCAGTGATCTCCTGGAGCACTACGATGTCCTTGCTGTTACCGGGAATGCAACCGACAAGACCGTGCTGGAGGAAGCCGGGATCGACCGCGCCGACGCGATGATTGCTACCACAAGCGACGACTCGGTCAACCTGATGACCTGCTGGCTTGCCAAGAAGTTCCGCGTGCCCAATGTTGTTTCTATCGTAAACCAGCCGGCCCATTCTGACTTTTTCAAGGAAGTGGGAGTCCGCATAAGCGAGAACCCGGACGAACTGGTCGCCTCCCGCCTTTACTACTGGACACAGAACCCCCAGCTCCAGCAGCTCGCCTCGATACCCGGCGGCACCATCTTCGAGATCATTGCCGAGAGCGGCGCCCCAATCGTGGACCACGAAATCCGCGAACTCAAGGTCAAGGACTTTGTCTTCATCGCCATCCGCAGGACCGGTGGCGAACTGATCATCCCGAGCGGCAACGTGAAGATCCAGCCGGGGGATATATTCACGGTCTTTACAAAAAAAGAGGCAGAGGACGACTGCCTGCACCTGCTCAACAAGCAGCTCAAAAAATCAGCGCAGTGATGCCGCGAGCGCACCCAGCTCGAGCACCAGTTTCGGGTTGACCCGGATAATCTCTTTTATCAGGTTCATTGTTGTGAATTCTTTCATGTGAATATTCGATACAGAATGGATGATCTCGTTCAACTTGCTGTCTGGCTGTTTTATCAGGTATTCCTTGATGTGATAGTTGCGTTCAATGGCTTTTCCCATCTTTGACTCACGCCAGTTCCGGTCGTACGTCATGAGGGCTTTTTTTGACACGTCTCCTTTGCCGATGCAGACTGCTGCCACCTCAGCCGCAAGCCGGCCGGTATACATGGCATTGTAGATACCACCGCCCGTGAGCGGATCAACCACCCGGGCAGCATCACCAGCGATCATGAGGCCATCGGCAACGGTGCAGTTCAGTGGGCGGCAGACAGAGACGCCACCGGGTATAAACTCGATGGTCTTGCCATCAGGGAAGTTCTTTTTTACAAACCGGTCAAGATAATCCTTTGCCCGGTGGCCGCGCCCGCTCTTTTTACCAGAGATACCGATACCGACGTTTGCTATTCGTTTTCCTTTCGGGAATACCCAGAGATAGCCTTCCGGCGCGACCTCATTACCGAGATAAAAGACCGTAGAGTGCTCATCAATATCAATGTCAGCCATGACATACTGGACGGAACTCATAATCTCCCTCACCGGCACCGTTGTATCAACACCGCACCACCGCGAGAACTTGGATTCCACGCCATCGGCTGCAATGACGACCTCGGCTCTGACGTCAGCGGTCTTCCCGCCATATTCGATCCTGGCCCCTTTGACAGCGCCGTTCTCCATGAGTGGTGAAGAAGCACGGGACTTGACGGCAATGTCCGCACCGGCCTCTGCCGCTTTCCATACCAGCTCGCGGTCGAAAATCTTGCGGTCGAGGACATATCCGACCTTGCTGCCCGCCAGCTGGGAACCGAGTTTCATGCAAAAACCATCGGGTGCTACCATGGTAGCACCGGTCATCTCGGCGGATATCCAGCGCGGATCCGGATCGATGAACTCGTGAAGGGCTTCCTTGCCGAGGCCTTCCGCACAGCGGACGGGGGCACCGATCGCCGGGCGCTTCTCGACGATAAGGGCAGAAAGCCCTTTCTCCGCTGCGGTCTTTCCTGCCAGTGCACCGGCCGGGCCACCACCGATAACGAGGACGTCATACTTGCTTTTCATCGATAACCTCCAGGGCGCCAAGGGGGCAGATCTTTGCACAGATTCCGCAGTTTGTGCAGTTTTTTTCTACGGACAGGTACGCGTCGATCAGTTCGAGTGCGCCTTCCGGGCAGACCGATACGCAGCAGCCGCAGTATCCACAGATATCCCGATGTACGTTAAGCATTCAAGAGATCCTGTTGGTTTTTTTCTTCATTAATTGTTACGATGGAAAGAGGGGACACGGTAAAATCATCCAAAAATGCTTTTCCTGTCCTGAGAAACCGGGCGTTGTCGTGCCACCGGGCGACCCATGGTTACGATAAGGACGAGTGAAGTATCCCGTGAACCGGGATATCGTTATGCACCAGGGTTCACTACCAGGGGAATCGTGGCGCACAACGGGTGTATGTACCTGAACGAGAACCTTTTTTCCATGGCCACCAGAACCGGTTCACAAAAAAGAGCTTCCATGGAATAAATCAGGACAGAACGGGGCGAGTAAACAGGTACGCGCCCTTCGCGATATCTTCCGGTGAAGCGTAAATGATAACAGTGTCGCCGGCCACAACCCTTGTTTCCCCGGAGATTGAGGTTATCGTCTCGTTTCCTCTCCGTATGGCGAGCACAAGGAGGTTGTACCGTTTCCGCAGATTGATCCCACCGAGCGTCATACCGTCGAGCGGCGAGTCCGATTCAACCGTGAAGGTATTGATCGTGATATTGGGAATGTGCCGGACGAGGTCGGGAAGTGTACTGTGCATGGGACTCCTGTTGCGAAGCATCTGATAACCGTGGGCGCGGACATCGGTAATGAATGTCTCGATCCAGTCCCGGGGTACGAAATACTTGTTCAGAACCACGGTGAAGATCTCGATCGAGGTCTCGAACTCCTCGGCAATCACTTCGTCAGCACCGGTAACCTGCAGGTCCTGTGCCTCGCTGATGTACCGCGTCCTGACGATGATGGAAAGCACCGGATTAAGCTGGCGGCAGAGGCTGACAATCTTCCGTGTCGCCACCGGGTCATTGATCGCTATGACAGCTATTCGGGCTTGGGGAATACCGGCATGGATGAGCACCCCGTCCGCTGTTGCATCACCAAACATCACGGATTCCCCATCGTTCCGTGCAGCCATGACAAGATCGGGATTGAGTTCAATGATGGTATACTCAATACCGGAACTCAGCGCGGTCCGGGCAAGGTTCCTGCCGGTAACCCCGTATCCGATAATCACAAGGTGATCATTCTTTTGCTGGCGTGTGCCGTTGTCATCCATACTGCACGTACCCCTCGCAGTACGCGCAAGGGCGGGCAGTCTGCATATCCATCCGGTTACGGGCTGACCAATGCTGATCACAAACGGGGTCGCAGCCATAGTGATCAGGGCAACTATCAAAAACGTCTGGTAGATCCCGGCGGAGATAATGCCCAGGGAAAAACCGCTCTGGGCGATGATAAACGAGAACTCCCCAACCTGCGCCAGCGCAAGCCCGGTCATCGCGGCGGTCCGGAGAGGGTAGCCGAGGACAAGAGGAGCGGCTGTGGCAAGCAGGGCTTTTGCCACGATGGCGATGACGATCAGGAAAGTGACAAGCCAGAG
>JAKLGN010000016.1:10625-15441 GCA_022710665.1 Methanoregula sp.
CAGAGATTATCTACCAGGAACCTGATATCGACAAGCATTCCGACGGAGATGAAAAAGAAGCTCGTGAAGATGTCGCGGAATGGTAATACCATACTTACAGCCTGGTGACTGTATTCCGATCCCGAGATTATCAGACCCGCAAGCAATGCGCCTATTGCAAGAGAGATCCCGGTGAAAGAAACAAGCCATGCAACCCCGAAGCAGGTAAGAATAATCACAAGGAGAAAGAGTTCCTGGTTCCTGGTCCGCGTAATCTCGTACATGATACGCGGGATGACCCATTTTGCGAAGACAACGAGGACAAGAACTATCAAGAGATCGCTGATAACGAGCGTAACGAGTGCATCGCCGGAGAGGAGTGGCGTTGCGGACAGCTGGGGGATGCTCGCCAGGAATGGGATGGCCATGATCATGGGGATTGCCATCAGATCCTGGAAGATCAGGATACCGAGAGCGATACTCCCGTGCGGGGAGTCCATCTCCCCGTTCTGGTGAAGGATCTTGAGCACGATGGCGGTGCTGGAAAGGGAGAAGAGGAACCCCATCAGGATCGCCTCGTTTGACGGTAACCCCAGGATAAGTGCTAGCCCGCAGAAGAACGCAAACGAGAGCGCAACCTGGATGGCACCACCGGCAATCGCAACGGACCGAATCTTCCAGAGATCCCTGAATGAGAATTCGAGGCCGATGGTGAAGAGCAGCAGGATAATCCCGAGCTCTGCGAGGTTCGCGACCTGTTCCTGTCCCGTGATAAGAGAGAAACCGTGCGGCCCGACTATTGCCCCCGTCAGGATGAAGGCGACAAGGGGGGGCACCCGGATCCGGTTAAAAATCATACCGACGACGAGTGCCACGGCAAACACGATCAGGGTATCAGTAAGCAGTCCGGAGATCATCGGTCTATCCCCCTGATTATTATGACTCTGTTCATAAAATACACGACACTCTTCCGGGTATCCCCAATGGGATAGATGCGACCAGTATCATAGCCGAGAGATTGGATAGCCGGTCTTCCCAAACGAGAAGGTACCGTACTTCCCTCCACCGCCCGGGTGGAGGTTGACCGTTCCATTCCGCAGGGCCTCAACTGCATCAGCAACCTTCGGGTGGAGGGAACGAATATCAGAAATGGGAACATCGATAAGAACCGCGATCTCGGTCCCGAAGGTTTCAATGAATCTGGTATAAATCGTCCTGCATTTCTTTGTGTTCGGGGACGATGCATTCTCCCCGCTCTGGATAACCTGGGCAAGAGGGAGGAGATGAAGATACGGAGGCCTTTTCCGAACTTTTCCTTTCTGTGCGAGCTCCCGTGCCCGATCAGATACCCCTTTCTTGATAATCCCCCCATCTATGGGACACCTCCACCCATGCCGGATAGCATCCTCCAGCAGATACTGCTCATAGCACCGGGTGCAGGCGGTCCGGTTGTACTTTCCCTCTTCAGGAAAGAACCCGGCATTCATTTCGATTGCACCACGCCGTATTGCTGCCAGCACATCCTTCGCGGAAGGTCTGTCGAGCCGTATCCGGTTGAACTCGCGGCCAAGCTTGTCCGGGCAGGGACTGTGGGCGTCCGAATTTGTCAGGAACGGGATATCATACAGGTCCGGGATTGCCGCGCCATAGGAACTGTCAGCCGAGAGCCCGAGTTCGAGGAAGTCGATCTTCGCGCTGCCATAGCAGGCCGGGACGGAATCGAAATATGCATACATCGCGGTCCACGGGGTGAACGCATGGGCCGGGCCAACCAGCGCACCCACCTCATGAGCAGCATTTGCAACCTCCTCACCGGTCTGGTACACATGAGGCCTTCCGCTCGTTACAAAACTCTTGCAGGTACCTTTCAGCAGCTCGCGGAGCTGGTCAAACTGGGCAAGGTCTTCTGCAAGGATAACGTGGTGGACACGATTCTTGTCCTCGATCTCGACCTGAGGAACGATGACGATTCCGGCATCGTTCCCCAGATACGGCCTCCACCCGTTCTGCCAGTCAGGCTGGAGGGCATCTCCCGTGCCGAGTACATTGATACCCTTCGTCAGGCATCCTTTTATCAGCTGCGCAGGTTTCATGAAACGCGAGACCGCGATCGAGTACGGGGAGTGGATGTGCAGGTCGGCCGTGGCAAGCATGGACAGATCCAAGGTTGGATGTCACGGGATAAATAGTAACAGACCTGCCGTTTTCATCATGAGCACGGGTATGGGTGAGGACTGCCGGATCTGGCGAGGCCGGACCATAATATGCGCGGGACCCCGGCAGGCTGCCGGGTATCCTCAGTCATTCCTGCTTAATGGAAGCGATCTAAAAAGGAAGCCTGATCTTCAATATCAGCATCCCGCGGGCACATCAGCGGGAGGAGTAACTCTTGTCCAGGTCCCCGTTGTTCGAATAGCCGCGCTGTTCCCAGTAACCCCTGTACGTGGGATCATCGGTCAGTTCTACCTTCTCGATCCACTTGATCCACTTATACCCCCATTTATCTTCTGCAACCAGCTGGAACGGATACCCCCGTTCCTCAGGAAGGGTGACATTGTTCATCCGGTAGGCCATGATAATGTCCCGGTCCATCAGGTATCCGAGGGGAAATGAGGTGGTGTACCCGTCATGTGCGGTGAATACCACCGTGTTTGCACGGGGGTCCGGTCCAGCATGCCGGATGAGATCCCGTATCTGTACACCTTCCCAGAGTATCGTTACGTCCCACCCCTCCACACAGGAGAGGGTGACGACCTTGGTGTAATGCGGGTACCGTTCCCTTACTTCATCATACGTATAGACATCCGTAGTGTTGACGAGGCCGGTAATGGTGAGCCGGTAGTCCGAGATATTGACTTGCTGGGGACCCCTGATGGAATTCTCCCGGAAGGCATTGACCGAAGATAGGTCGTTTCCCTGGAAGGACCGGACTTCAATCCCGGGAAGCGTGGTGGGCCCTCCGGGAACCTGATTGGGACGAGAAACCGGGATACCGGCAAAAATGATGGCAATCCCAACGATAATAATGAGGCCCACTGGAAGGAGGAGGATATGTTCCTGTTTCATCAGCAGGTACCTGATCGCAGGATCTCATTAATTATCGTAATATACCACAAGAAAGGGGCGAAAAAAGGGGGATTCCGGTACCAGATACGCCTCCCGCAGGGAACTGCCCGGTCTGTTATTCCATGTTGGTAAGACGGCCCTTCAGTTCCGGTGCCCCCTCTTTTTTCGCTTCCATCAGGGCCGAGATGACCGCATCGGAAAAGATCAGGGCAAGGGTCTCAAACATTGTTCCCAGAGGGGCGAATGCGGATGCCACTGACCGATACTGCCCGGTCATCTGGCGTACCTCAAATGAAGACATGTCGCCCCGGTAATATCCGGTCAGGTCCCCGAGATTCACAATGCAGTCGGCAATCCTGCTCATGGTCGAGTCCGGCGACGCAGTGATAAGGCAGACAAACCCTCCCAGATTCTTCACTGTTTTTGAGAACGTTGCCATTGAATGGGTCTCTCCCGATCCTGAAAAGACAACAAAAGTATCGCCCGGCTGCATTGCGGGTGTGACGGTCTCGCCGACCACATAAACATCAAAGCCGAGGTGCAAAAGGCGCATGGCAAATGCCCGGGCAATAAGCCCTGACCGGCCCGCACCGGCCACGTAGACCCGTTCTGCCGAGAGTATCCGCTGGAAGAACGCGGATGTCTGGGCATTGTCAAGTCCGGCAGTAGACTTCCGGATCGACTCTGCCATCTCTTCCATGAAGAGCGGGATATCGGAAAATTCTTCGGTCATGATCCTACCGGGATCTTTCGTAGCGTTTGATATGAGGATATCGGTGGGGAGTGCATCCCGAATGCCAGGAGATTATAGGGGTCATGGGGGGTCGGGCCGTGTTCTTCAGGGGCTGCTCCGGACCGGCAGTGACCGTGAATTATCGCCGGAAAACCCGGGATTCTGGAACAGGAAGGGCCAAGCCGGATCCAAAATACACCGCCCGACCCCCCAAAACGCTTCCGTTTTTTTTGCCTGATCCTGTACATTTTTATGACGTAAAACGCTCATGAGAAGACTCTTTTGGCATTGGGGGGGGTCAAAGGGAGACAAATCGATACGCATGGGAATCGTGACCGGCCCGGCCGAATTCCTGCTACTATCCAAATCCTCATCACGTTCCGGCGCCAGAACACCAGTACAGGTATTCCTATGATACAGGCATCTATGGTACAACCCGGTGACCCGGCCCGGAACTTTTCGCTCAAGGACCAGAATGACAAGACCTTTGATCTCTACGAACAGGCGGGGAAGCGGATACTCCTGTCGTTCCACCCGCTCGCGTGGACGGAGTTCTGCGCAGCCCAGATGAAATCGCTCGAAGAGAACCATGAGAGGTTTGTTTCCTTAAACTGCGTCCCGGTCGGCATCAGCGTTGATTCCCGGCCCTGCAAACAGGCGTGGGCAAAGACCCTGGATATTACACACACCCCGCTTCTCTGCGACTTCTGGCCGCATGGCGCTGCTGCCATGAAGTACGGGATCTTCCGCGACGAAAACGGTTTCTCGGAGCGGGCGAATGTGATCGTGGACGAGAAGCAGAACGTGGCCTTCGTGAAGATCTATCCGGTTCATTCGGTGCCGGATATTAAAGAAATTATCGGATTTTTGGAGAAATGAAGCAGGGGTGGCGGGAGTTTTCTTTAAGGGTATTGTCACATTTCAGCGACTCATTTCTTACGCTGATGGATGCCTTCTTGCGCCAGCCCCGCCCCCGTTGGGGGCTCGATTGCGCCTGTGATTCTTCTGTAGTAAGGGGATACCTGATCCTGGTAATAC
>JAKLGN010000160.1 GCA_022710665.1 Methanoregula sp.
CTGGACGTGCGTATCCTTTGCAAGGAGAAATCCCGAGAACTCATAAATTCATTCGATTTCTTCATCAGGAGAGGTTCCCCCTCCTTTAAACCGCCGTACTATCCATTTTGTGAATACGAGTAGCTGGTTGATGGAATAATAAATAAGGAACGTACATTTATCTTTGAATCTCTCTCGTGCGGTCATGTACAGAAGAGGCCTGAAACCAAATCTTTGGTTCCGGAACATGTCGGACTGAATATTCGATGCAATATTCTGAATCCGCTCATCAGAAATGAACCTTTTTTCAATCTCCGGTCCAAATCTGACACCCCCATACATATACGCAAGGAAGAGGCAGATGAGAACAATTCTTTTCAATCCCAGCGTTTCAGCACGAACGATCACATCCTCCAAGATCAAATCCGGATGATCCGATATAAGGTGTATCACATCGGCAAGCCAGGTCAGCCTCTGCCCTCCGTGCTTGAACCCGTGAAAACACAGTACAAGAAGCATATCTTCAGGAGATGGCGTCTTCGTCTCCCGGTTAAGGATGCATACCGGGAGAGACCGGTCCCAAAGCTGGTCCATGGTAAGGGGAACAGCATACAGCTCCTCGATGATCTTCCAGTGGACTTCCAGGGTAATGTTCTGGTAAGAGAGACGGAGATCCTTTTGCTGGAAATATCGTAATCTCTCCTCAAGGCTATGCTGATCCGGCCCGGTCAGGATATGCCCATGATCCATCAGCACCTGGAAAGCTCTTTGTCGGTCCTCAGCATGGATCAGGATATCCAGGTCACCGTAGCTCCTCATCGATGGGTCCCTGTATGCCTGGACCGCAAGAGCCGGCCCCTTGAAGGGCATGGCCTCGATACCGGAACCGGCAAGGAGGTCGAGGACCGAAATGAGGTGCCGGGTCATCTGCAGGTTCCGGATGGAATTTTCGAGAAAAAGTGTCCGGATTGCCGAAAGTTCGTTGGGGGGTGCAAGGCTTCCCATTTCCCCTTTCATCCGCTTATACAGGAGCGGGACTATACCGTGCCGGACTGCATTCTCCCGCAGATAACCCCAGTCGATGCCCGTTCTCAGTATACCAGCTACATGCTCGTCAGATGCATGGTCAACCCGGATTGCCCAGAGCAGGACTTCCTGTTCAGGGGTCCATTGTGGATCTTGGGATGGTTTCATCGCAGGGTACCAGTGTCCTCATCCTTTGTCTCGTGTGCCGGGCCGAACCCTTGCATTCACAGATACAACGTTGTTTCCTTACAAGTTATGCGTTTGTTCATTGGGAGGACTGTTCCCTGTGCCTTTTTCCCGCTTCGGTTTATTCAGGTTTTTCCTGATATTGTTCAGCCTGCGTCCGGAACATCGTTGCGTATCGCCCGTTCAGCCTGAGGAGTTCCTCATGGCTCCCCTGCTCGATAATACGTCCCTTATCCAGCAGGTAGATGCAGTCCGCCATCTTTGCTGTAGAGAAACGGTGGCTGATGATCACAGCACTCCGGCCTTTCAGGAGATTCCGGAAGCTGTTGAATAATTCCGCCTCGGCAAGAGGGTCAAGGGAACTGGTTGGCTCATCCAGGATAACGAGCCCGGCATTGCGAAAGAAGGCCCGGGCAAGGGCAATCTTCTGCCATTCCCCTTCACTCAGCTCCTGGCCACCGTAAAACCAGTGGCCGAGCTTCGTCCGGTATCCTTCCGGGAGGCGCCGGATGACGGGATCAATGCCTGATTGATGTGCGCATGCAGCGATACGGTCCGGGTCCTGCTCCTGTCCGATATCGCCGACCCAGATATTTTCAATGGCTGACAGGTAGTAATGGACATAATCCTGGAAGGTGACACTGATCGTCCTTCTCCAGGCAATGGGATCAATATCACGGAGATCGATGCCATTCACGGTGATCTTTCCACGGGCCGGATCATACAGGCGGCAGAGCAGCTTAATGAGCGTGCTTTTTCCGGAGCCGTTCTCCCCGACGAGAGCAATGACATCCCCGGGATTGATAACAAGATTCACCCCGGCAAGGGCATCCTTTGTTCCCCCATGGTACGAGAAATGAACGTTCTCGAAAGCGATTTGCTGCCCGCGAATTCCGGGTATGGGGACCGGGTGTTCTGGGGACAGGATAGCGGGTTTCAGGTCAAGGAACTGGTAAAAGTGGGTAAGAAAGAGATTATCCTCATACAGACCGGCAAGGGCAGCCAGGATAGCCTGGATATACCCGAGGCCCAGCTGGAACGCAAGGAAGTACATTACCAGGTCTCCGATAGTTATGGTGCCGGTGAGACCGGTATATGCTATGAGTGCGTAGGATCCAAAAAGGGCAATAATGCCAACTGTCTGTGCGAGGACATCCGCCCAGGTCCGCTTCCGGGCAAGGCCCAGCCGTCCCTCCCGAAGCTCATTCCGGAGATCCTGAAACCAGATCCGGAAGAGTCCCCCGAGGTCAAAGAGCCGGATCTCAGGGGCGTTGTAAGAGCTGGTCAGTACCCCATGGAAGTAGGAGGCCTGTCGTTCGGTCTCGGTCATAGCTATCTCGTAGCGGTACCGGGCACGGGCATAGTAATACCGTACCATAGCTGTCGGGACCGCTGCTGCAATCAGGATGAGTGCTATCAGCCAGCTGAATGAGAGGATGAGCACGGCAACGCCCATGAGGGAGATCCCGTTCTGTCCGATCCGGACAAGACCATTCACGATCCGGGTTGGCCGGTACGGGGACTCCTCCTGGGCGCGATGGAGGGTATCATAGTTCCCTGCATCCTCATAGTACGCAAGGTCAACTGCGATCGATTGTGCGTGCAGAATATCCGAGACCCCGTCTGTCACGGTCATGGACTGCGCCTCGGATGCCAGTTCTGAGAGGGAGCGGGCCAGCGCGAGAACCAGGGCGATAACGGCTGCAATCAGGATGTACAGCATCACATGAGGGAATGCGGCTGCGGGTTCGGGAGTTGCGAGTCCTGCAGTGACTGAATCCACAATGAGCTTTGTCAAATACAAGGTAGCGAGGGGGAGAATGCCCAGGAGTGCAACAAGAACCAGGTTGATGGCCGTCCACCCCGGGGCCATCGTCCAGACCAGCCGCAACGCACGGGGGAGTGTTCCAATGAGGTCCGCAATACTTATCGTGGAAAACAATGCCTTTCCCATGGTATAGAAAATTCTCCTTTGTTATTTACCCGACAGCGGGATGCCCTGTATAGTATAAA
>JAKLGN010000161.1:0-323 GCA_022710665.1 Methanoregula sp.
TGGGGATGATTGAAGGGATGCTCCATATTTTTGTCGATAGGAAAATATTCAACAATATGAATATTGGAGACCCTTCAAATCCATCACCAAATGAATCCGGTTCCGGTCACGTCGCAGGGGTAAGATTCAGAAAGGAATTCCCGGCATAGGATTCTTCACAAATTTAGTTGACTACCCACAGTCCAAAACTGCCGGGATAGAATCCGTGTTCAGAGGTGTTCAACTCAACAGACCATATGTTGTTGCCATTCTTGTTATGAATTACCGGGGAATAGACCATCCCCCGGTTGCGATTGTGTCGTATTACCTGTACGCAGTCATTG
>JAKLGN010000161.1:331-3192 GCA_022710665.1 Methanoregula sp.
AATTCTACAAAGCCAATAAACGATAATTGCCTCGTTTGCAACGGTAAGAGTTCTTTTCAACCGACCTTTCCCAGCCGGTCAAGCACCTGCTCCCTGCTCAGCCCGGCAACCAGTACCCGCTTCTGCGATGATGTCGCACCTGATAGGATCGAGACGGATGATGCGGGGACACCAAGTGTTTCGGCAACCAGCCGGACGATCGCCCGGTTCGCCCTTCCTTCAAGCGCGGGTGCCAGAACACGGCAGCTGATAGTCCGGCGCCACTCGTTATATCCCGAAGGAAAAACCGCGGCCTTTGCACCGGCAGTCACTTCAATGGCAATAACGATTCCCTGCCGCTCTTCAGATACCGCTCCTGAATTATCGGGCATCGGATCACCGTTTAAAAGGAATGTAGCCCGGCAATAACGCACATGGATCACCAGTGGCTGCTGCCGTCCTTCACCTGTGTTTAAACCCTTGCCGGGCTGCTGCCTGTCGCGTAACCGGGTTGTCCCATGGATCACTTCCAGACGCTTGTCAATCGATCACCCGGGGACCTATGGATGCGCATGTATCGGCACTCAGTTAGTCAGTCTTCCGATTATTTAGCAGTTGGGGAAGGGGAAATCAGGGAGAACAGGCCCGGAAAACCATGGAATTACCGGTGAGAAAAGCCCTTCCCGGGGATCCATGATGGGGAAGCCCGAAAGAATTCCCCGTCCTGGTACACAACAATCCCGTCCATGATCACCAGCCAGGGAAATACCCCCATCCTCCCTTCGAAGGGTGTCCACCCGCACCGGGAATGAAGGTTGTCTGCCTCAATGCTGACTGCCTCCTTCTTGAACAGGGCGAAATCTGCCCGGCATCCTGGTGAAAAACCGGCAGGAGGAATCCCAAGGATTGACGCCGGATTCGTGCTGGTCTTGGCGATCACATCCGGCAGGGTGAAGGTCTTTTCCAGTACCGCTGCCAGCAGGAGCGGGAGCATGGTCTCCACGCCGGGAACACCGGAAGGGGCATCGGAGAGCGGCTGCTCCTTCTCCCGGGATGTGTGGGGAGCATGATCGGAGGCAACGACGTCGATGCGGTCCCATCGTGAGAGGAGCTCCTTTCGCTCCCGGCCGGTCCGCAAGGGCGGGTTTACTTTGGCAAAAGCATCGGTCTCGTCAAACATATCGCGCGACAGGAAGAGATGGTGCGGAGTCGCCTCAACACTTCCCGAGGCCGCATCGACCGATGCACCGGTGCTCAGGTGGCAGAAGTGTGTCCGGCACCCGGAAGTATTGGCGTCCCGGACTGCCCGCACTGCCCTCGCTTCTCCTTCCGGGGTCCGGACCCGTGCATGGGATTCGAGCGTGGGAACAGGACCCGGCACCACCTCTTCCGCATGGATGGTTGCAAGCCCGCCAAGGGACTGGATCGTTTCGAACGCAGTCCCGAGTTCCCGGGGGCTGACCGCTTCGCCATAACTGGAGGGAGCACAGAATATTTCGCCAAATGCCATAGCCCCGGCACGCCACATGGCCGGCAGGGGCGTTTTTGGAGTCACACCGCTGTTGATCGCAAAATGGGAGAATGCTTTTTTGCGGGCTTTGGAAACCCGCGCCCGGAGCGTTTCGGGCGTAGTGAGCGGCGGGACCGTGTTCGGCTGGTCCACAACCATGGTCACTCCCCCGGCAAGGGCGCTCTTCGTCCCGGTCTCCCAGTCCTCTTTTGCCGACTGCCGGCCATCCCGCATATGCACATGCATATCAACCGCTGCCGGAAGGACAAAGAGGCCATGGCAGTCGATAACCCGGTCGGCAGGAATGCCGGCACCGGTATGGCTGACACACCCGTCCGCCAGGGTGATATCGGCAACCCGCCCGTCCGGAAGACTGACGTTTTGCAGGACAAGGCATGGGCGTGATTTCATGGTACTCACTTTTCCTGTTCACCCATTAAGACTTGGGATGCTCCCGGGACACGGGGTGGAGGCACCATCGGGACTTTGACCAGCAGCTTTTCTTTGGTGCCCATACAATAATCTCTACGCATTCATCGGAGCCCGTCCGGCCGGCACACAGGTCAGATCTGGCCGTGCCGGGCCCCTAACCGAGGTCATCCCATGGATACGATCATAAAAACAACGCTGGCTCTGTTCATCATCCTGCTGGCAGCATTCTCGGGGTTCCTTGTACTGACACTCTACCCGGAGGCTGCCTACCAGAACTCGGTTGCAGGCACTTATACCTACACCTGCACGATAACAACGGATTCTTCACTCTCCAATGTAACGTTTTTTATCCCGGTGCCGGCTGATCCTGCAGGCAATTCCCCGATGGATTCTGCCTTCAGCAGCCGTACCATGAACGGCGTGCCGGCTGACTGGGATACGGCCCTCTTCGACACGGGAAAAGCCACTCTGCTCAAGGTCATGACGCCGGCAATTATCCCGCCGGAAGGGACGTCAGCGCAGCACCCATACATGATAACCTTCTCTAAAGAGAGCACGGATCGGACTCCCATCAATACCACAAATCCTGTTGACCAGAGCGCGATGTTCCGGCCGGTCCAGGCGCTGAACGAGACGACCTGCCCACCGGGGAGTGCAGACAGCGCGGGCCGGTGCTTCACCTATACGACCCCCCTGTACGCGGATTACCACGCTGTCCCGACTGCAATCGTGACGATAACTGCCGATGTGAAAGGAAAAAACACCTGGACCATATTCGAACCGCGTTTCAACGAGTACACCTCGGCCGTCGGCACCAAGATCCACGGGGAGAACCACGGCTGGGTTTTCCTCGAAGGTGAACTGACCAGTGGTACCGGCACCTATGATATTTTTCCGGATACCAGATTTTTCCGGTGAACCCGTTGTTGGGCGGGAGTCC
>JAKLGN010000162.1 GCA_022710665.1 Methanoregula sp.
TTCTCCAGAGCCATTTTTTTAATCTACAGGTTTTCCTGATCCTTTTTGGATGCCCGATCTCCCGAAATCAAAAGTATCTTAGGTATCGTGTCCAATGCCTTCTTGTCATCTCCACCGGGATGTTTAAGAAATCCCCCCGCAAAGTAGTACCAGAGCGCATGAAACTGATCCTGCCGGACGGGAGCTTTCGGCTCCTCGATCAAGAACCTTCCACCGTTGAAGTGATCCTGCAACAGGAGGGCGTCAACCCTGCCGAGGTGATGGTCACACGGGACGGGAAGCTTATCACGGAAGATACCCTTGTCCGCGGCGATGACGAGCTCCGGATCATCCGGATCTCCCACGGGGGTTGAATATATGAGTCCGGAACCCGTATGCAAAGGTATCCCGGCATGCTCGGTGTGTGGCGAACCGGCCATAATCCACCAGCGGCATACCGGCCGGTACCTTTGCGGCACGCACCTTGTCACCGATATCGGGAACCGGGTCTCTGACACGATCGCCTCACAACAGCAGGTCATCTCCGGCGATCGCGTGGCGGTTGCCCTGAGCGGTGGCAAGGACAGTACCGCCCTCCTCATACTTCTCCACCGCCTCTTCGGGTCCCGAAACGACATCCGGCTGGTGGCCGTAACCGTTGATGAAGGAATTTATGGATACCGGGAGGCAACCATCCGCTCTGCGGAGAGTCTGGCACGAAGACTCAACGTTGAGCACATCAGCGTCTCTTTTGGGGAACTCTTCGGTGATTCCCTCGACACGCTCCTGAAAGGCAGAGAACAGCAGGCCTGCAGCATCTGCGGGATCCTGCGGAAGAAGGCGCTCGTGGTGGGAGCGGAACGGGCAGGGGCAACAAAACTGGCAACCGGCCACAATCTCGATGACGAAGCCCAGTCTGTGCTCATGAACGTGCTCCGTGGCGATCTTTTCCGACTCGTCCGGAACTCCGGTACCGACTCCGGGGGTCAGTTCATCCCGCGGATAAAACCGCTGATGTACGTGCAGGAAAAGGAGATTGCGAGCTATCTCATGATACTGGGGATCTGGGAAGACCTGCCGGAATGCCCGTACTCCATCCATGCCCTGCGGCGGGAGGTGCGGTCAATACTCTCCGGCATTGAATACCGGCATCCCGGGACCATGCTCCGGCTGATGGAGAACAAGAAGAAGGTCGAGACCGCGTTTTCCGGAAAGACTATCGGGGAGCCTGTTGGCCGCTGCCAGGAGTGCGGGGACCCGTGCAATGGGAGGCTCTGCCAGTGCTGTCAGCTCAGGCACTCACTTGGGCGCTGACGTACCCGCTGCCGGTCCAGCCCCTTCCAGCCGGTGTGGATGGGTGTAAACAACCATCTTGCTGCTGCGGGCAAATCCGATGACGGTCAGCCCGGTCTTGTCTGCCGTCTCTACCGCCAGTGTGGTTGTCGCCCCGCGGGAGACGATGATGGGGATGCCCGCGATAAGGCACTTCCTGATCATCTCCGACGAGATACGCCCGGAGACGATGACCCAGGTCCGGGAGAGATCGATCTTGTTGCGGAGCCCGTACCCGATCACGCGGTCGAGGGCATTGTGCCGCCCGATATCCTCGGAGACCGCAAGGATCTTCTCCTTGTCCAGCAGGGCAACGATATGGATCCCGCCTGTCGTGACGTGAAGTTCTGAGTTCAGGACAGCTTTTGCCGCGTCCCGGATATGCGCTGTCTTGATGGTATAATCGGACGTGATCTTCGGGAGTTTTTCGGTATCGATATACGAGGTACTCCCGCCGCAGCCGGAGAGGATGGTCTTTTTCGGCCCCAGCACCTTGAAGAGGTTCTTCGTGATGACGCTCAGGCGGTTCTTCTCAATCCTGATCGATTCGATCTCATCAACGCTCTTGATAATCTGCTCGGTGTAAAGGTAGCCGGTGACAAAATCCTCAAGCTGTACCGGGCTCATCATCGCAGTCATCGCGTGCCGCCCGTTGATGAAGAGGGCATAGGGGATCTCCGCGATCACTTCGTGCTGACCGTTCTCGCATTTTTCACCATCAACCCGGATACAGGGCATTTTTTTATACATATCTTCGATCCTTTCCACGGTTTTTATCTGAGCACTTCGTCCATACTGCCACTGCGGTACCCATCGAGATCGAGCGTGACATAGGCAAATCCGAGGGACTTGAGGTGCCGGGCTACCGCGGACTGCTGCTCCAGTATACTCCGCATATCCTCTTTATGCACTTCGATCCGGGCAATGTTGTTGTGCAGCCGTACCCGGAGCTGCCCGATCCCAAGGCGGGCAAGGTACACTTCAGCGTTCTCTATCATATGGAGTTTTTGCGGGGTTATCTCATCGCCGTATGGGATCCGGGACCCGAGGCAGGCATCCGAAGGTTTCTGCCAGACCGGCAGGCCCTGTTCGCGGGCAATTTCCCGGATGTCCTGTTTGGTGATTCCCGCCTCGATAAACGGGTGCACGATCCCTTCTTCCGTGGATGCCCGGAGCCCTGGCCGGTGCTCGGCCGTATCCGAGACATTGATCCCGTCAGCAATACAGGATAGACCCAGATCTGCTGCCCGTTTTTTGAGATATACGGTCGAGATCTTCTTGCAGAAGTAACACCGGTCCTTCGGGTTCCTGCAGAACTCCGCGCGTTCCAGCAGGGGGACCGGTATGATATCCAGCGCAAGCTTGAGATCGGCTGCGATGGCTTTTGCCTGCGCAACTGCAGCCCGGGGGACGACCGGGCTGTCAAGGAGGACGCAGCGGGTCTTTCCGCCCAGGACCTCATGCGCAGCGGTGGCAAGGAGCGTACTGTCAACGCCGCCGGAGAAAGCGACCAGCATCGGCCCATGCCCCGCAAGGATCTCCTCAAGATGCTCGTATTTTGTCCGGGCTGTCATGGTAGTCCTGAAAAAGTGTGCCGGATAGTACCCGTCAGCATCACGACCCGCAGCGCGAATCTGATGGCCCGGCGCACCCGTCCTCCCCTTCGCGCAACTGCCGGCAGATGTCGCAGGTGCGCCTGACAAGGTTGACCTCTTTCTTGTTCTTGAGATCCTCTGCAAGGAGCTCGATGGACTTTTTCACCTCATCCTCAAACTCAATGCGGTAGCCGCGTTTCCCGGAAAGGTACTGGGAAACGGCTGAAGGAGCAATTTCCAGCATACGCGAGGCTTCAACCTGGGACACGCCGTGCCGGACCA
>JAKLGN010000163.1 GCA_022710665.1 Methanoregula sp.
CATCCTGGTTCCCGCTGTGGATCGTACACAAATAAAACCCCGGGTGAGTCGATAACCGGAAGCGAGAGGAGCCCGGACATACTGCCTGACCGCGGTTCGTTACCTTCTCACCCCGTTGCGGGGTTCATTCAGGCCGCAGGGCTCTGCATCAGGGTTGCCCGGGTCCTGTTGGAACCGTAACCGCGATTCGCGCGGGGAGGGGAGGTACCAAAATGTCAGATAAAAAAACAGCAGGTGAAACACGTCCCGGAGTATGCGGGTCCCAGGACAGGCACACAGGATTCTTTGGATCAATCCCACCAACGGATATGGTGGTTCAGGCCAGTCCTTCTGCAGGGCAGGAAGACCCGGCGATATTATTCTTTTTCCCTGTTAATTTTTCCGGATACGGAACTTTCCCGGGTGCTGCTCTGTGTATTTCCCGAGATATTGTGGCAATATCCCCATCCGTAACAGTTCTCCCAGTTTACAGTTCTGGCGACCCTCTGCGGTTATTTCAGAGATCACGCGGTCGGTGTGGTGGGTCCTGCGGTTCATGACTGATTCCTCGATCTTGCAAAGGAGATGTAAAGACGGGAAAACCCGGTGTGTCCTGTTGTCCGCTCCCCATGGGACAGGTAATCATCAGTTCTTCGGGTTCTCCACAAACTAATTATTTCTCAATGTATAATAAACTTATCTAAATCGATTAATCCAAAATAGTACGAATAATGCAATTTAAAGTAAAATAATCTTGATATTCGGGGATTGGAGGAATTTGCGACGAAATACCACTTTTTCAGCAGGGATACGGAAAAACAGGGCCGTGGAGCATGGGGGGAGCATGTGAAAAAAATCCCATCTCCCCGCATGATTCTCTTTTGGGGTGCCTGATTCAAAAAAAGGGGAAGAGGATCTTTTTTTTATGCTGGTTTGTTCAGTTCCTGGACGGAGATGCCAGGGATCGCCCGCACCACCTCAGGAGGGCCGGCCGGTCACCGCTCGATCAGGCTGATGGTATCATCCGTTTTTTTTGCCAGCCCGTCGCGGCCCTGGAGCCGGGAGACATCGGATATGGCTTCGAGGACATGGACCGATTCTTCGAGAAAGGACAGGATATCTGCCGGAAAGAGTTCTATCCCGTATTCATCGAGGAGGAAGGATGCGATCTGCCGGTGGTCCAGACCACGCTGCCGCAACTCGACGATGCTCCGGGCAAACTTCTTCTCCGGGCAGCCGCACAGCGGCGAGTCCCGGCAGTCGCATCGCAGGAATTCGTTGAAAAAAGCAAGGATCTGTTCCCTCACCCCGTAATCCAGGGAATCGTAATCTATCCGCGAGCAGAGTGTCTCGAGCATGGTTCCGGAAAAGGCCAGCTCGGAAAGGCGGTAACCGGCAAGCCGTTCTAATTTTTTCGCATGACGGAACCGTGCCCGGTCTGCAATCACTCGTCGTCCCCGGTACTCTCATCGAAGTTCTTGAGGGAGGTCATGGCCTCGCTCATGCGCTCGCATTCGATGAGCCACTCGTCAAAGAGCGTGGGATTTTCAAGATCGTCCTTGACATATTTCCCGCAGCAGGCTGCACCGTCGATGACCGCAGCAGCGATGCTGGACGCCGTCTCAAGGGCAAGTTCCATATCCTTGTCGATCTGTTCCCTGCCTTTCTTGACGAGGGTCTTGATGTCCTTGTCAAACGTGCCGGAAAGGTATTTGCGGCTGCCCCCGAAGAGAACGAGTTTGGGCAGCTGGAGGAGCTGGACAATCTCCTCGAGATCACCCTGGGGGGTCGAGGTCATGACGATCGTTTCAACAGCATTCAGCTTCTCAAGCGCTTCTTCTGCGGAGAATCGTTTGTTCTGGTACAGCTTGAGGATCTTGAGGACTTCTATGGTGATATCCACGGAAAAACCATCGAGAATCCGGAACCCTTCCGGCAACTCCTCGTTGGTTGGCTCAACCTCGAAACTCGCTTCGGAAAGTGTCTTCAGCCAGTTGTCCCAGCGTTCCTGGTTGTAAAAGATGTAAAACAACTTGAGCGGTTCTTCCTCTCCTTTTTTCGCTGCCTTTTTCGCCATTTCAGTACAGTATTCGCTTCCGTGATTAAAGGATTTCGTTGAAAGGGAGGAAAACAGCGCACCAGAAGATCCCTCTTGTCCGTTTTTTTCACGACAGCAGGCTTTCGCGGGGAGATACCGCGAACGGTTATCTGCCGGGAACGGCAATAGTTCCGGGAATATGCAGGACGGGAACGAAGAACCAGTACAGGAAACCCTCGTGATGGTAAGGTACGGGGAACTCTTCTTAAAAAGCGAACCGGTGAAGCACCATTTTATCAGTATGCTCCTGCGCAATATCAGAAAAGCGCTCGGCTCCGCCGGCATCGCCTGCCGGTACGAGACCCCCCGGGGAAGGATCCTGATCCACGGAGACGAACCGGAACGAATCGCTGGCATCGTCTCGCGGGTCTTTGGTATCGTGGATGTGAGTGTCTGCCAGAGGACTTCTGCCGGTCTTTCAGAACTGAGCAACTGCGCCCTAGCGCTGGCCCTCCCCCATCTCTCGGCAGGCATGAGGTTTGCGGTCCGGGCCAAGCGCCAGCACAAGACCGGGCTCACCAGCCAGGAGCTCGGGACGGAGATCGGATCTTTTGTCTATGATCACATCCCGGGGCTCGCCGTTGACCTTGATGATCCCGACTATGAGATCTTTGTCGAAGTGAGGGATTTTGGCGGGCTTGTCTATGACAAACGGATCCCGGGTCCCGGCGGGCTGCCCTGGGGAACCCAGGGCCGCGTGCTCGTCCTCCTCTCCGCCGGTATCGACTCGCCCGTTGCATCGTATCTTGTCATGAAACGGGGCTGCGAGGTCACCCACCTTTACCTCGATGCCGGCCGGTGGGCGGGGAGTGACGTGACTGTTGCAGCAACTGACAACCACCGGAAACTCTCGTTGTGGTGCGCCGGAAATCCGCTCCAGCTGGTCATTGCCGGGAGCGGACCCCTGTATGACCGGATGAGCCAGCTGAAGGTCCCCCCGCGTTACCGGTGCGTGATCTGCAAGCGGTTCATGCAGAAGGTTGCAGAAAGGCTCCTTGTTAACGAAGGCGCTCTGGCAATTGTCACCGGTGAGAACCTCGGGCAGGTAGCTTCCCAGACGCTCGCAAACCTTGGGGTTATCGCAGATGCGGTGACCGCTC
>JAKLGN010000164.1 GCA_022710665.1 Methanoregula sp.
TGTCGCCGACTTTGCCGGTATAGCTCAGCCGGATAAAATCACCATCTTTTATTGCCATGATTCACCTGACTATATTAAGTCCTCATCAAGACAGATAAAAGGTGTGGCAGACCGTGCTCGAAGTTGAACTCAAGGTAAAGGTCCCTTCTCTCGATCCCGTCCGGGAACAACTCGTACGGAGGCATGCACAGTTCCGGGGAAAGGTGCACGAGCATGATATCTACTATAACGCTCCGCACCGGGATTTTGGCGTAACTGATGAAGCGGTCCGTGTCCGGTACACGGATGACCATGCGGTTGTCACGTACAAGGGCCCGAAAATCAGTAAATTCGGCCTCAAGGCACGGGAGGAACTGAACTTTGCCGTTGAATCCGGGGAGACCTTCGAGACGATGCTCGACCGGCTGGGTTTTTTAAAAACCCGGGAAGTGAACAAGTGGCGGGAGAATTACTCACTTGGCACAGCATCGATCTCGCTTGACAATGTCGATGGGTTGGGCACCTTTGCCGAGATCGAAGTGATTACCGCAAACGAATCCGATAACCCGACAGACCGGATCGCGAAGATTGCCCAGGAGATCGGGGTGGAAGGAGAGCCGATCCTTGAGTCGTACCTTGAATTGCTGATGGCGAAAAAACCGGCAGACCGGCCCTGAAAATTCTTCTTATTACCGAATACCCGTATCCTGCGGTTTTGGAGGGATCATCATCTCATCAACGTCTGCATTCCCCCCCTTCCACCACCGGTCCCCATGGGGAGACGGGGTGCATGGGGGCTGGAACGGAGCTGGTTGCTCCGGGAAATTCTTCAACAACGAACAGGTACCGCGGCATTGTAACTACCGGAAGGATATGCCATCATGTACTGAAAAAAAGCACGCTTGCCGGTTCTCTCAAACACCGGGCTTGTTCCGGAAAGAACGAATAACCGGATAACGTTTATAGGGCATCCTGCGCAAGACTAAAACCAGGTAAACCTCTCAGGAAGCCTCTTTCCATGAATACCGCTCCATCGCGATCCAGACTGTCAGGTATCCTCATCACCCTGGCTGCAGCAGTAGTACTTTTCGCCGGGGTACAGGCGGCATCCCCGGTTCTTGGTCCTCTTCTCCTGTCGGTCTACCTTACACTAATCCTCGGCACGCTCCTCCACTGGTTTGAGAAAAAAGGGCTCTCCACCCGCTCAGCCCTTCTCCTCACCCTGATAATCTTCTTCGCCATCATTGCCGTCTTCATGGTCATGATAGCCGGGTCCTTTGTCCAGGCCATGTCCGATCTTCCCGAATACCTGGAGAAACTTGAGAGCAGCCTTGAACTCGCCAGCCCGTTTCTTGTCTCGATAGGGATCGATCCGGCTGTCCTGACATTCGAGAACCTTATCCAGACATTTTCTGCTGAAATCCATGGCCTGATCAGCAATCTCGGAGAGATTGCAAGTCCATTGCTCATGGTCTTCCTCACCACCCTCTTTCTTCTCTTTGAAGCAAAGGGATTCTCGCACAAGCTGCAGATCATCATAGGAGAACTGCGCCCTGGTGACATACACCGGTTCATTGCTCTTGCACAGAAAAACGTTGATTACCTCGTCATCAGGACGGGTGTGAACCTTGTCACGGGTATCGGAACAGCAGTTATTCTCTCCCTTCTCGGCGTAAAATACGCCATATTCTGGGGTTTTTTAGCCTTCCTGCTCGGTTTCATCCCGAATATCGGGTTCTGGATTGCTCTTATCCCGCCAATGCTCCTCGCCTGGTTCGATCTCGGACCACTCCACGCATTCCTGGTACTTGCCGGATGCGTGCTGATGGACTTACTTTCCGAATACCTGATATTCCCCCGCATCGCTGCCCGGGGACTGGAACTCTCTCCTGCCGTTGTGTTCATCTCTCTTTTCTTCTGGGGATGGATTCTTGGCGGGATCGGTGTTCTTCTTGCAGTTCCCTTAACGCTCTGCGTTCAGATGGTCTGTGAACTGTTCGATGAGACCCGGTGGATAGGGTTCCTCCTCGGCCCCCAACCGGATAAAAATGGCGAAAAGGGATAAGTCATATCGAAAAAACCCTGCCATTCCGTGCGGGATTAAGAGCAAAACGCGAATCGTATGAATGCTCCCGGCATCGGATCCGCGTTTCGTGTGTCCCGACATCGGGATCCGCCGCTTATTTCATCACATTTTTAAAAGAGATGGAGGTGGAAGGAGAACTGCGTCTCGTCAAACCGTCAGCAGTTCGATCTTGATATCCCGGGCATCGTTGCCGAAATGGATCATGGCACAGTGACCGTCCATGGCCGGACCGGGATTGACAATCTTGACGCCGTCAACGTCCATGATGCCCCGGGCCTCGTGGATGTGAGCACAGCAGACAAGGTCGAAAGCCTTCATGTGCTTCCGGATGCTCTGGCTCCCCACGTGCTCTCCCGCCGGCTTGTCGAGGGTGCCGTAGGGAGGGGCGTGGGTAAGGAGGATGTTGTGGACCGCCTTCTCCATCTTTTTCATGGCGCTGTTCAATACGTCATCGATCTGCTTGTCGTTCATCTCGAACGGGGTATTGAACGGGGTCGGGTTGGACCCGCCGGCACCAACGATGGTCATTTTGCCCAGGTTGATGCTGGTGCCGTGCATGCTCACGGTATCTGAGTGTTCGAGGACTTCGAGGATCTCACGCGGGTCGCAGTTGCCGGGCACTGCAAAACACGGCACATCGATGCGTGAGAGCACGTCATCGACCGCGTCAACCGGACCCATATTCGTAATATCGCCAGCAATAAACACCGCTTCCGGATTCAATTCCAGAAATGAATCAATTTTACCGAATTGACCATGGAGATCTGCTATCAATAGCACATCTTTCATGGTATATCATTTGAAGGGCGTCTAAAAAACCTTACCGCCCGGCAACCGACGTATGACTGCCATAAAAAAATATCCTGCCGGCCTGCGGGGTTCCACCCTTTCGTCGTTGTTCGCTTCTTTTGCGGGTTTGCAGTCACCAGTCTTCAGAAAAATACCTGCATGGACCGCGCAGTTTCCCGCCCCCATCCACGTATGTCGGCGGCAGCGCCAGATCCGCAAGGAGTGGAACCTGTCAAATCAAAAATCATTATAACAAGGAATTTCCATGATCTCATAAAATTTCTTTTTTCAGGAGAG
>JAKLGN010000165.1 GCA_022710665.1 Methanoregula sp.
CCCGCTCATCACCTCCCTTCTCAAACGCGGCAACCCGGTCATTGTCCCGATCATCGTGAAAGAAGATATCAGCCTCAGGCTGTCGTATCTCCGGGATCTCTCTTTACTTGTTCCCAGCACGTTCGGCGTTCCTGAACCCATCGGGTCCGAGATTCCGGCACGGGGTGGGGAGGTGGACACGATCCTCCTCCCGATGCTCGGGTTTGACCGGACCGGCGGGAGAATAGGGTATGGAGCCGGGTATTACGACCGGTTCCTTGAAAAATATCCTGTCATGCACAAGATCGGCATCGCGTTTGCCTGCCAGGAGATTGACAGCCTGCCGCTGGATGAGAATGATGTCCGGATGGACCATATCGTGACCGAGGAAGGGATCGTTTATCCGGGGAGGTGACGGGTGATGGAGATCAACGGGACAGAAATTCTTGACACGTTTGCTGAAGCTTTCCCTGTCTGGATCTCGCGGGTAATCATTACGGCAGCCACCCGGGAATGGGCGTATACAGCCGCAACCGTTGCAACGGGTTTTGCCACATCGAAAATAGGGTGTCCCTGCGAGGCGGGGATAGAGCGTGAATTTACCGGACAGGAAACGCCTGACGGGAGGCCGGGGGTCTCGATCCTGATCTGTGCAGAAAAAAAGAACATGAAAGCCAATGTGGCCGCCCGGATATCCCAGTGTGTGCTCCCGGCACCCACGGCGAGTGCGTTCGACGGCCTGCCCGGTGCACCATCGCGTTTTTTTACCCGGATGCACTATTTCGGTGACCGGTACGAAGAGCGGTGCATTGTGGGCGGGAGGAACTGCTGGCGGATCCCTGTCATGGAGGGTGACTACATCGGCGAGGACCGGTTCGGGACCGTCAAAGGGATAGCCGGGGGAAATTTCCTTGTCATGGGATCCGACCAGAGATCAGCACTCGCTGCAGCTGAGGCCGCAGCAGCTGTCATTTCGGGAACGGACGGCATCATCAACAGTTTCGCGGGAGGGATCGTTGCGAGCGGGTCGAAGGTGGGGTGTAAAAATTACCGGTTCCCGATGCCCGCAAGCACCAACCACGTGTTTTGCCCCACGCTGAAGAAAACGATCACCGGGTCGCAGGTTCCGGACAATGTAGGGTCGGTCTACGAGATCGTCATCAACGGAATTGATGAAGCGGCTGTCAGAAATGCCATGAAAACCGGTATCCGGGCAGCGGCGGAGAGCGGCAGGGCAAGCCATATCGGGGCATCGAATTTTGACGGGAAACTTGGCCAGTACCGCTTGTACCTGCACGAGCTGTTCCGGTAAATACCTGCGGTTTCAAAGCTGGCGGGGCTGGTTCGGGAAGGGCAGACTTTCTCTCCCCGGGCCAGATCCCTGCAACAAAATCCCGATCCGATATTTCCATGAAAAACAGATCGCAATAGATCCGGATCAGGTTTTTTATCGCGATTGTGATTGCGATCGCAATTTCAAAATCGGGATCCGGTTTGAAAATGAAAACCGGGATCCGATTTTGATCTGAAAAACGCTGATCGATTTCGAACTGAAAATCGATCCGCGATTTTTCCAGAACGGTTTTTAATCAGGATCGTAATCGCGATTGGGGCGTTTCTGCTCTTGAGAAAACCTCTTTTTCTCCCAATAAGCGACCGCCTTTTACCATCCCTGCCCCCATCGGGGCTCATGGCGCATTGCGATAAGATTGTCCTCTTTTTTCTACGGGATATCGCAAAATCCCTCTTGAGTGATTATCGCGATACGGGGCCTGCCACAGCGCCACACGCAGAGCGTGAGCGAAAGCCCGGGGGAGTGTCCATCCGATAGTTTCACCAGGGGTCTGTTTTAAAAAAAACGATGTTTGAATGAAAATATTAGGATTTACGTTCCCGTCTTCTTCACGGTACCCTTTGGTGCAGTCCCGAACAGCTCATTCACCATCTTCACCGCACACAGGTCCCCGCACATCGAGCAGGTCTCCGTTTCTCCGTCCCGCTCGTGGATCTTCCGGGCGTGGTCGCCGTACAAAGCCAGCCGGAACTGCCCGTCCCAGTCGAGCTCGTGCCGGGCCTCTGCCATAGCAACCTCGCGCTCCATGCGCCATCCTTCGGGCTTCCGGACTGTGTCGCCGACATGGGCGGCAATCTTCGCCACTCTCGTGCCCTCAATGATATCTGCAGCATCCGGGAGGGCCAGGTGCTCGCTTGGCGAGACCATGCAGAGAAAGTCGGCGCCGTTCAGGCAGGCGGCTGCCCCCCCGATAGCGGCAACCACGTGATCGTAGCCCGGCGCTAGGTCGGTGACGAGCGGGCCGAGCAGGTAGAGCGGGGCATGGTCGGTGATCTCCTTGATCATCCGCACGTTGTAACCCACCTGGGAAAGGGGCATGTGGCCGGGGCCCTCGATTATCCGCTGGACCCCGGCTGCCTGTGCCCGCTTCGCGAGCATGCCAAGCGTCATATATTCGATGGACTTCGCCAGCTTCTCCGCGTCCTGCACGCAGCCGGGCCGCATCCCGTCGCCGAGGCTGATGGTAACTTCGTGCTCTGCGAGGATCTCCAGCAGGTAATCGTACTCGGCATAGAGGGGGTTCTCCTCCTCCCGCTGCATCATCATGGCGCAGTGGAACGTCCCGCCCCGGCTTACCACTCCCATCAGGCGGGGATCTGCCCTGAGGGCGGCAAGCGCCTGCCGGTTCACGCCGCAGTGAAGCGTGAGAAAATCCACGCCCTGCCTGCAATGCTCGCGGATGACCTGAAAGAGGAGATCTGCATCAACGTCCGCAGCATTTCCTGCCCGTCGGACTGCTTCGTATACTGGAACCGTTCCGACTGTAGTGTTGAGTCCGAGGATCTTCTTCCGGATCGCGACAAGATCTCCTCCCGTCGAGAGGTCCATGAGGGCATCGGCACCATTAGCAAGCGCTGCCCTTGCCTTCTCCTCCTCAAGGGCAGGGTCGCAACGGGTTCCCGATGTCCCGATATTCACGTTGACCTTCACCGTGCAGCCCTCGCCGATGGCACAGCGCGGGTGCTCCCGCGCCGGGTTTGCCGGGATCACGATCCTTCCTTCAGCAACCCCCCGGGCAAGGCGTTCCGGTTCCATTCCTTCCGCCCGTGCCACGTCCCCCAGTTCCCGGGGAAGCTCACTACGGCACCTGCGGA
>JAKLGN010000166.1 GCA_022710665.1 Methanoregula sp.
AGTTCGATCTCCTCGCGCTTCTTTTTGTCATCAGCTTCAAACTGCTTTGCGGCATCCATCATCTTCTTGATATCTTCTTCAGAAAGTTTCTTGTCTCCCTTGATGGATATTGCCTGCTGGTTCCCGCTTCCGAGGTCTTTTGCCGAGACATGGATGATACCGTTCGAATCGATGTCAAACGTGACTTCAATCTGGGGAATGCCCCGGGGTGCCGGGGGAATACCGGTCAGCTGGAACTTGCCGAGCGTGAAATTATCCTTTGCCAGAGCCCGTTCACCCTGGACAACGTGGATCTCCACGCTGGTCTGGCCATCGGCAGCCGTTGAGAAAATCTGGCTCTTCCTTGTCGGGATGGTAGTATTGCGCTCGATGAGCTTGGTTGCAATCCCACCCAGGGTTTCGATACCCAGCGTGAGGGGTGTGACATCCAGAAGGACAATATCTTTGGTCTCTCCGGTGAGAACAGCACCCTGAATAGCGGCACCGAGTGCAACGCACTCGTCAGGATTGATGCCCTTATCGGGATCCTTGCCGAGCAGTTTCTTCACTGTTTCCTGCACCAGTGGGACACGCGTTGAACCCCCGACAAGGAGAACGTGGTCGATATCCCTGGGTTCGAGCTTGGCATCACTGAGCGCCTGTTTTACCGGTACTATGGTTGAGGAGACAAGGTTACCGATGAGCTGCTCGAGCTTTGATCGCGTGAGGTCGATGTTTAAAAATTTCGGGCCTGCGGCATCGGTCGTGATGTAGGGCAGGTTGATGTTGGTGGACTGCCTCTGGGAGAGTTCGATCTTGGCATTCTCCGCTGCATCGCGGAGGCGCTGCATTGCATAAGGATCATTCCGCAGGTCGATACCTTCCTTCTTCCTGAACTCCTCCACCAAGTAGTCCTGCACAAGCATGTCGAAGTCATCACCCCCGAGATGATTGTTCCCGGCCGTGGACTTGACTTCGAAAACGCCATCACCCAGTGTCAGAATAGAGACATCGAATGTCCCGCCGCCAAGATCATAAACGAGGACCGTTGCGTCCTGCTCCTTGTCGATGCCGTAGGCAAGGGCGCTGGCTGTGGGTTCATTGATGATCCTCATTACTTCAAGACCGGCAATTTTACCGGCATCCTTGGTTGCCTGCCGCTGTGCATCATTGAAGTACGCAGGAACGGTGATGACTGCTTTTGTGATCTTTTCGCCAAGATATGCTTCGGCATCTATCTTGAGTTTCTGCAGGATCATTGCAGAGATCTCCTGGGCCGAGTAGTCCTTGGTGTCGATATGGATTTTCTCGCTGGTACCCATCTTTCGCTTGATAGACTGGATCGTGCGCAGAGGATTCGTCACGGCCTGCCGTTTTGCCAGGCTGCCAACAAGACGCTCTCCTTCCTTGGTGAAGGCAACGATCGAAGCAGTCGTCCTTCCCCCTTCAGCATTGGGGATGACGATTGGTTTTCCCGCTTCCATGATCGACATACAGGAAAAGGTTGTTCCCAGATCGATCCCCAGAACCTTCTCTTTTGCCATTCTTTTTACCTCTGAAATCTTAATTTCCTTTAGATACCACAACTTTTGCGTGTCGGATTACTTTATCGTTCATCCTGTACCCACGGGCAATCTCGTTGATTACCATCCCCTCGGGCTCTTCTGAAGGAACATATGCAATTGCGTCGTGGTCGATGGGATTGAAAGGTTTGTTCAGTGAATCTATAGAAATAATACCATGACGCTGGAGCTGTGTGTTGAGCAATTGCCGGATTTGCTCCAGCCCTTCCCGGAGGTGTGAATCATCGGACTTTATAGCCCGGTCGAAATTATCCATTACCTCAAGAAGGTCAATTGCAAAACGTTCATTCGCCAAGGCAACGACGGAGTCGCGTTCCCGGGTTGTGCGCCGCTTGAAATTTTCAAAATCTGCGGCAAGCCTCAGGAACTGGTCGTTCAGATCGGCAAATGCTTTCTTTTGTTCATTCGGTTCAGGAATGCCCGGGGGGGGCCCTGGCAAGATATTCTCTGCCGAGCTTAGGGACTCGTCCTCTTCCTGATCCGACTCGCGTTCTGCATTGTCCATAATACATCCTTTTTCGATGTTCCTTTATCTATAGTATTGTGGTTCTATATAAATTTTCATGTAATGAACCATGAAGAAACGGCTATATTAAAGCAGGTTAGCGATTAAGTCGTTAAATTTTCAATGAATTCGCCAAAAATCCTTAATTTTTGGAAATCGAAATCATGATATTATCATTGGGGCCCCGACAATCATCGAACCTGTGTAGAATCAAAAAAACGGCTCTGGAGAAAACCTCATCATCACCCCATGATCGACCCACTTGCGTCTTCCCAGCCCCCATCTGGGGTAGGGGCGAATTGCGAAAGGATTGTCCTCTATCCACCGGGGAAATCTAAAAAAAAACCTTCAGACTGATTATTGTAATGCGGAGGCTGCCACAGCATGGGGGGCTCAAACATGAACCCAAGCCCCCGAGAGTATCTAGCCGATAATTTCCCAAAAAAAATCTGAAATGATATAATGATAGAGGCTGACGTCCCCATACTCCCGCTGTGATGAACAGCAGCCGCCCCGAAGGGCGCCCCGCAGCGGCTTCATTTACCGGTTTTACGGACCGGAAATTGCCCCGCCGTGCCCCGCGAGTAGCCCTGACTCGGGGAGTGCTCAACGATATCCAAAGGTATGTGTTTTTCTCGTGAGGGTGCGAATCCCGCGGTTCATGCACGTTTCTCCAGAATCAAAAAAAAAAATCTGGATACCTTTTTCCTCCTGTTCTGCATATCCATATTTATGAAGTGGGCACTCCTCTCGGTATGGGACAAAACGGGCATCACTGACCTTGCCAGAACTCTGATTGGGCAAAAATACAGCATAATGAGTTCCGGTGGAACCGGAAAATCACTTGCTGAAGCGGGCATTAAATTCACCGAAGTATCGAGTTATACCGGTTTCCCTGAAATGATGGATGGGCGGGTCAAGACGCTTCACCCCAAGGTACATGGGGGTTTGCTCGGGAGGCGGCAGATTGATGACGCGATCATGACCCGGTATGGTATCAACCGGATCGATCTTCTTGTAGTTAACCTCTACCCATTTGAGAAGATGTCGGCACAAAAAATGAACCTCGACGAGATCA
>JAKLGN010000167.1 GCA_022710665.1 Methanoregula sp.
TCACGATCGCGGCTGCTGGCAGGATATAACTGTTTCCTTCCAGATTCCTGATAAAGAGATCCAGGGGGCCGGGAGTATAGTTTGCAGAGGGGATTCCCGTGCCTGTCGAGAGCACCTTGTAACCGTCAGGCGTTTCACTGGCTATCGTGAGCGGGAGGTACCCCGTTGGTGTGACGGAGCCGCGGTAGATATTGATATACAGCGGGACCGGATCGCCGGCTTCCGTCCAGGTCATAGCCCGGTGGATGATAGGGTGCTGGCTTGAGAACGGCAGCAGACCGACCGATGCCCACACATCGCTGATCCCGTTCGGGCGATAAATGATCACATCCCCATAATCACCAAATTTCCGGTAACCGGACACTGTCCCGTCGTCCCATGTCTGGAGCTCCCCGAACCGGTCCTTCTGGACAACGACAACAAGGTCCCCGATGTTCATGTTGGGGATCATGCTCCCGGACTCGATAGTCACAACCGCCGGCCACGTGCCGCAGATGAGCCAGAGCGCCAGGGCTATCCCGCCAACAACGCCAACTACCCAGAGGAGGTCGCGGGCGAGCGAGACGGCCCAGTGGTCGCTTTCGCGGAACTGCGTAATGAGGGATTTGAAATCCCGGGAAGGAGGGTTGTCAGCCATGGATCGACCTTTGGTGCTGGTATAGTGTTGGACCCGCTGCACATTAACCATGCGGGATTTTTATTATCGCGAGAGGGGCAGAAATGCGCCGGCAAGGTAGTAGATCCCAAACAACACGAGGAAAACGCCGCATGCCGCCATGATGCGGTGATAGATGGTGTCCGACAGGATTGTCCGGCCTTTTGCTACCCCGGTGGAAACGAACACGTACCAGCTGGCATCCGCCCCCCAGTGGCCAATCATGAAAATGACAGCGAGGATGAGCCCTCCTTCAAGCGATGAGATTAAGAGGGCACTCCCGACCGAGAGCCACCAGATCCAGAAGTAGGGGTTAGCCGCGCTGGTCAGGAGCCCGGCCATGTACGGGTCTGCCGTGACCTGCGCCTTTGTCGTGCTGAGGCTTGCACTCCGGCAACCGGAAACTGTCATAACCCCGAAGATAATGAGTGCAATACCCCCGATGACGGCGATTGCGGAGGTATAAGGGCTGGCTACGGCTGCAAGCCCGAGAATGATCAGGAAGAACAGGGCGGTTTCGATAACGATGTGGCCGAGCGTGACCTTCAGTCCTGCAGTCCAGTTCCCGGCAAGGGAGGCGTTGATGGTGGCGACCAGCGTTGGACCGGGGGCGAGTGCCCCGGTAAGGCCGATGAGGAAGCCCAGTACCAGCGTGGAGAGGATTTCGTACAGCAATTCTTCGTCCCCGGTGTTCATACGGTCTTTGTCCTTATGGGACATGAAGACTACCAGCCCGTATTTCACGATAGTGCCCTGGATAAACAGATATTTTCTGTGTTGATCGCCGGGTCTGAAGGATCGAGCTGGTAAAGAAGACCGCGGGGACCAGAGATCAACCGTCTCCTGACTTCGAGGTTCTTGCACATACTCGTGGTTCTGAAGAACCTGCGTAATGACAAAACAACAGCCTCTATTTACTTCTGAATCCGATAATCCGGTATGCTTGATGCGCAGGAGATCACGCACCGGTTTCTCGATACGAAGCTGCAGGTGCACCCGGAAGTAGTGCGCTACATTCTCGAGCAGAACGAGCCGGACCTGATCGAGCGCATCATTGCCGGTGTCCCGAAGGAAACGATTGTCGTCTCCGCAAAGCATATCCCCGGGGTCCACCCGGTTCGGGACGGGACACGGTTCCTTATCGATCCTGAAGTCGAGGTGGTCTCCGGCCTGGCCGGCACCTCGGGTGCGGTGAACGGGACCAGCGATTACCTTCATTATTTCCGGGACCGTTACAGCCGGCTCGGGGGTATGATCCGGAGCCGGTCCGGGGCAATGCCCATCGAGGGGCTTTTGAAGAACACCCGCTACCGGCAGGAGGAGTGCACGGTCATCGGGATGGTCGTAGAGGTGAAGACCACGACCAACGGTCACCGGATCGCCGAGATCGAGGATTCGAGCGGGACCATCGCCGTACTCTTCCGGAAGGACCGGCCGGTCTTTACCGATGCCGAGCGGATCATCCACGACGAGGTGATAGGCGTTAAGGGAAAGCTCTCCAGTGACGGGAAGATCTTCTTTGCCGAGCTGGTCTACCGCCCGGACATCCGGATCGATAATGGCCCGTTCCGGAGCGAAACGCCGGGAAAGGCGGTCTTTATTTCCGATACGCATGTTGGCAGCAATACCTTTCTGGATGCAAGCTGGAACAAATTTGCCGACTGGCTCTCGGATTCGGATTTTTCCTACCTCCTCATCGCGGGCGACCTGGTGGATGGCATCGGCATCTACCCGGGGCAGGACAGTGAGCTGACGATAAAAAACATCTATGAGCAGTATGATGCCTTCGGCGCCATGATGCGGGACCTGCCCTCCCGGATGAAGATCATCATCGCCCCTGGCAACCATGACGTAGTCCGGGGGGCAGAACCCCAACCGGTTCTCCCCGAGCAGTTCACGCGGAAGTTTCCCGCCAACTGCGTTCTGGTCGAGAACCCGGCACTCGTGCGACTGCAGGGTGTGCGGGTGCTGATGTACCATGGCCGGTCCATCGATGACATGATCGGGCTCATTCCCGGCGCCTCGTACGAGCAGAGCGGGCTGATGATGGAGGAGATGCTCATCCGCCGTCACCTTGCCCCCGCGTACGGGCGCAAGACCCCGATTGCCGCAGGGAAGACCGACCGGCTCATCATCGACCCGCTTCCCGAGATCCTGCATACGGGTCACGTGCATATCAAGGGTATCACGAACTACCGCGGGGTGCTCGGGATCAATGCCGGCACATGGCAGTCCCAGACCAGATTCCAGAAGCAGATGAACGTGAACCCGACACCGGCGCTTGCGGTTGCGGTGGATTTGCAGACGCTGGTGCCGGAGACCTTCTCGTTTGTATAACCGGAAATCCACCGGGTTTTTACATCCAGGGACGTGTAAAAGACAGCGAACTCAGCACGGTTCTGACAATCTGTCAGGCGAATACCCGG
>JAKLGN010000168.1 GCA_022710665.1 Methanoregula sp.
AGTTTCCGCAGTACTTCCGGCGTGATATTACACTTCTGCTCCGAATGATCCTTGACAAGGTCGAGCACCCGGCAGACCTGTTTTTCCGAAAGTTCGCATCCCATGGATGTCACCACGTACTCAAGCGCTTTTTTCCCGGTATGCTTCCCGAGGATGAAGTGCCGTTCGCTCCCCACCAGTTGTGGTGTGAAATACTCGTACGTGGAAGGGTCATCAAGGATAGCTGCGATGTGAATGCCACTCTCGTGCGAGAACGCGAGTTCGCCGGTCACCGGCTTGTTCCGGGGAAGAGTGATGCCGGAATACTTCTCAACCGTGTGCGAAAGCTCTGTCAGGCGCGAGAGGTCGTACCGGTCGATACCCTTCTTCATCCGCAGGGCAACGAGGAGTTCCTCAAGGGACGCATTTCCGGCCCGCTCGCCGATTCCGTTGACCGTGGTGTGCAGCTGGAAGGCACCGGCTTCGGCAGCAGTGATCGTGTTGGCAACAGCACAACCCATATCGTTGTGGCAGTGGGCGCAGAGCGGGCGGTCAATGGACGAGACAAGTTCGGTCATAATCCGCTCCATTTCAGAGGGAATGAGGCAGCCTACGGTATCGGCAAAAGAGAGCAGGACAGCCCCGTGCTCCGCGGCACGACGGTAAACCTCCTTCAGGAACGGAAGGTCAGTACGGGACGCGTCCTCAGCGGCAAACCTGACCTGAACGCCATGGTCGCGGGCATAATCGATCATGGATAAGGAATCCTCAAGCACCTGTTCCCGGGGTTTCCTGAACTTGACCCTCACATGAAGATCTGATGTGGGGATGAAGATGCTGACCATGTCGACATTGCATTCAATGGCTGTCCGGATATCCCCCTCACGGGCCCGGCAGAACCCGCAGATGCGGGCGTCGAGACCGAGGTTCGCTATCGTCTTCACGCACTGCTTCTCGTTTGCGGACACGGCAGGGAAACCGGCCTCGATGACCTCGATCCCGATCTCGTCCAGCATGGTCGCAATTACGGTCTTCTCCTGGCAGGAGAACGAGACGCCGGGTGTCTGCTCCCCGTCCCGTAAGGTTACATCACAGATCTCAATATGCAATGGTTTCATGGCTGCTTCCCTCCGGACAGATCCCTTCAACTACAAGCGTCCGCGGCCTGTCCGTGACCACGAGCTCGCGTTCCAGTGTTAATCCATCATCTGCCCTGCAGACCACCGGGTCCGCCCACTGCAGGTAGGGGATCGGGTCATACGCGGGTTGTTTTCCCGTCATTGCCGTGCAGTCATTCTTCATCACGATGCAGAGAAGCCCCAGCCCCTTCTCGTACACGTCAATAAGGGCGTTCAGGCCCGAGTGGAGCAGGGCATAATCCCCGATCAGGGCGGTCTTCGTGCTGCGTGCGGCAACGGCGATACTCGCACCCATGCCATAACTTGCCACTCCCAGTTCGTACGGGCGGTTCATAACCAGTATCGAACAGCCGGCATCGCAGATCAACGGCATATTCCGCTTTTTTAAGAGGTCCATCAGGGCAACAAAGGGGCAGTTGGTACAGAACGAGCGGGAGAAGCCCCGGTCTTCCATCGATCGGGGAGGCCCCTGCGGTTTTGGCGGCAGGACACCCCGGTGATCGCGGACAAAAGCCCGGCCGCATTCCCGGATCTCCCGGATTCCCGCTGCCTGTTCCGGCAGGGGATTCACAGTCACGATCCGGGTCCTGCCGGGAGCCGGACCGACTCCCGCGGGCTCACCCTCCCAGCGGTTCAGGGAGGACGCTGAAGACCACGAGAACAGGGAGCGATACAGTTCCCCTGCAGCGTTGACCCGCCCGTTCATGGTCCAGGTACGGTCAGCAAGCCTCCCTTTCCTCTCCCTCCGTAACACAGGAGTCTCTGCTGCCTCCGCGTCCAGCACCTGCGGCGTCAGGCGGACCATTGCAATACGGGAGAACTGTTCCGATGCCTCCAGCGCAGCCTCAACACCGGCATAACATGTTGAGGCATCCGGCTCTATGACCGGTATCTCGGCAAGCTCCCCGTAAAACCGCGAGTCCTGGGCAATCTGCGAGCCACATGCCTCCGGGTCATCTCCGGCCACGAGTACAACACCTCCGATAAGACCCTGTGCCGCAGCCTGCAACAGCGGGTCCGCACAGGCATTGACACCTACATTCTTGACAATGACGGCAGACCTCCGGCCCGTCAGGGAATCGCCAAGAGCGTATTCCAGTGCAGTCTTCTCATTGATCACGAGTTCGGCGCGGGTGAGCGCCCCGAGACGGGTGATCGGAAACCCGGGAACGGTATATTGCCGGTCAGTATACCGGAGCAGGGCATCGGCTGCTGCCTCGGCACCCTTCATTCATCCCTCCCCGGGACGAGATCGCAGCCGGTGCAGCTCGTGCACATCGTCAGTGCCATGCGGGTATCGAGCCCCGAATCTTTGAGGGCCTGCTCGTGCATTGCGAAGACTTTTTTCAACCGTTCTGCGGTTGGCCGTGGCATACCGGTAAGCTCGGCAACCGGATTGAGGGGGCGGAGGACCGGAATCACCCCGTATGCGGTCAGCTTCCTGACACAGGTTTCCAGCTCCGCATCTGTTTCCCCGAGCCCGATAATAACGTTCGAGAAGACGCGGTTCTTCCCGAAGAGCCCGACCGAGCAGTCAAGCACCTGCCAGAGCCGGGCATAGTCCAGTCCCGGACACATCTTCTCAAAGAGCTCCGGTGTTGCAGCCTCAAGGTTGAACTTCACTTCGGCAACCCCGAGTTCTTTTAGAAGCCCGGGGGTTTTTTCCGTTGGATAGATGGAAACTCCGATGGGCAGGTTAAAGGAGCGGAGGTGTTTTACTACGTCCAGCACATAGGCTTCTTCCTCTTCAATGCTCTCCAGTACCCCGCTCGTGACCGAGATGGCATGTATCCGGTGTCTTACCGATTCCACCATTGCCATGATCTCGTCCACGGACTTACGCCTGCCTCCGATCTTCGGTACACAGCAGTATCTGCACCGGAACACACAACTGCCGGTAACCGTTACGAATGCCTGGTCAGGGCAGTGAAAACCGGGTTCCAGCAGCCTGCCG
>JAKLGN010000169.1 GCA_022710665.1 Methanoregula sp.
ACCCGGGGCGCCGGCCATACCGGCCCCGACAACCGCAACGGCACAGACATCGTGATTATGGGTGACCTCACGTACAATCCCCTTCTTCACCAGGTCGCCCAGCGCGATGACTGCGGACTGGAGGTGGCTCTCGTCAACGATCAGGGAGATGTTCGCTTCCGAGGAGCCCTGCGAGATCATCATCACGTTCACTTCATGATCTGCGAGAATGGAAAAGATTGCCTTGGCAACCCCGGGCCTGCCGATCATCTGGGCGCCGTTGATATTGATGGCGGCTACCTTTTCAATATACGTGAGGGCTTTTACCACACGACTGTCCCGCTGGCCGTTCCGCACAATAACGGTCCCCGGGTGCGAGGGGTTGAAGGTATTTTTTACCCGCACGAGAATGTTCTTCCTCATTGCGGGTTCGATGGATCTGGGGTGCATCACCTTGGCGCCGAAATAGGAGAGTTCCATGACCTCGAGATACGAGAGCGAGGGCATCACCCGTGCATCATTGATCACCCGGGGATCGCAGGTCATGATCCCATCGACATCGGTCCATATCCAGATCTCATCTGCATCAATGCCGGCGCCGATGATGGAAGCAGAGTAGTCAGACCCGCTCCTGCCCAGGGTAGTGAGGATCCCGTCCATGGTACATCCCATGAACCCCATGATCACCGGGATCTCTTTTTTCAAAAGCGGGAGAATGCGCCGCTGGATACGTTCGTCACTCCGGAGAAGGGCGGTGGATTCCCCGTGCTGGGGCGTAGTGACGATACCGGCCTCACAGCCGTCCATTACGGTCGAGGCAATGCCCCGCTGGCGGAGGGCAGCCCCGACAATCGGTGCGAGCAGGCGTTCGCCAAAAGAGATGACATAGTCTTTCGAGCGGGGAGTGAGTTCCCGCAGGTTGTAAATGGCAAACAGGATATTCTCGAGGTTGATGAGCCGTTCCTCAATCTCAGCACCAACTTCCGCAAGAGAATCAGGAGCTGCCCCCTCAAGCGTAGTCATGTGCCGCCTGCTGAGGGCCTGGATCATCGGCTTGATAGCCGAGGCGTCCTTTGCAGTCGGGAGTGCCGAAGCGACCGCGATAAGCTGGTCGGTCACGCCCCGCTGGGCTGATACGACAACTGCTACCTCGTCCCCGGCCTTGTGGTGCTCTTCCAGAATGTCAACAACGCGTGCGATACAGTGTGCGTCGGCGACAGACGTTCCGCCAAATTTCATCAGGTATCTCATTTCTCGTCTCACTCTGCATGTGCCATTTATTTATGTAACTATACGATCCAAAGAGTAATAAGATGCTTGCAGATGAGGTCGTGGATTGCCATGTTCTGGTGATCGGGAGCGGGGGAGCAGGAGTGCGGGCTGCAATCGAAGCTTCGCTGTATGGCGATACGCTCCTCATCTCCAAGACCATGGTGGGAAAAGGCGGGTGTACCACGATGGCGGAAGGAGGGTTCAACGCGGTACTGCGGGAGACCGACTCCTGCGGGATCCATTTCGAGGACACCATGAAAGGCGGGGCATTCCTCAATGACCAGGAACTCGTCAATATCCTCGTGAAGGAAGCACCCCTGCGGATGGGAGACCTCGTGAAATGGGGTGCGGTCTTTGATTTCACTGACTCTGACGAGGTGGCACAGCGGCCGTTCGGCGGCCAGCGTTTCCCCCGGACCTGTTATGCCGGTGACCGCACCGGCCATGAGATGATGACAACGCTCGTGGAGCGGCTGGATTCGACCAATGTCACAACGCTGCAGGAATATACCGTTATCGACCTTTTGAAAGACGATAACCGGGTTATCGGAGCAATGGCCCTTTCCGAGAAAGGGGACCTCATACTGCTCAAAGCAGACAGCACGATCCTTGCCACTGGTGGCGGGACACGGGTCTATGATATCTCCACCAACTCCTCAAGCGGGACTGGTGACGGGTTTGCCATCGGCTACCGGGCGGGAGCCGAACTGATCGATATGGAGATGGTCCAGTTCCACCCGACCGGCGCAGTATTTCCGTACGATGCCCGCGGCCGGCTGGTAACTGAGGCCGTCCGCGGGGAAGGTGGTGTGCTGCTCAACAACAAGGGTGAGCGGTTCATGAAGAATTATGACCCCCAGCGGATGGAACTCTCAACCCGTGACGTGGTTTCCCGGGCGATCGCAACCGAGATCCAGAACGGTCGCGGGAGTCCGAACGGGGGTGTATATCTTGATGTCACCCACCTCCCGCGGGAGCAGATCGAGACCCGGCTCCCCGTGATGCTTGAGCAGTTCCTCAGGTTTGGCGTGGACATCCGCGTGACACCCATGGAGGTTGCCCCGACCGCCCACCACATCATGGGCGGCCTCCGGATAACCACGGAGTGCCGGACCACCCTCCCGGGATTATTTGCGTGCGGCGAAGTATCCGGCGGGGTGCACGGGGCAAACCGGCTCGGCGGTAACGCCCTTGCGGAGACACAGGTCTTCGGCCGGCGGGCCGGGGATGCAGCAGGCAAAGCGGAGACGCGGCAGAAGAATGTCGATGAAGCACAGGTCAAACGCCAGCAGGACCGGCTTGACCGGTTTACCCGGGGCACAAAGAGCCCGTCACGGGTACGGATGATGCTCCAGCAGGCCATGTGGGACGGGGCTAATATCTTCCGCACCGCAACCGGACTCAGACAGGCTCTCGCAGCAGCGGGCGTCCTTGCCGACAAGCCGCTCAGGGCCCAAACGCCCCGCAATCTCGCGGAGTGCTGTATCATCGAGAACATGTGCCTGACCGCATCGCTCATCTGCCGCTGTGCCCTGCTGCGGGAAGAGTCGCGGGGAGCCCATGTGAGGACGGACATAAAACAGTCCCACGATGCCGGGCACTCGCCGTACGGCCATACTTTCATCTCCAAGAAAGGGCAGGGAATCGAAAGGCGGGGGGTGCCGGAATGAAGGCCATGACGGTCAGGATCAAGCGGTTCGATCCTGACACGGACAAGGAGTCGTATTTCCAGACATTCACTGTGAAAGTC
>JAKLGN010000017.1 GCA_022710665.1 Methanoregula sp.
ATGTTTTATGTCCCCGATCAAAAATGTGGTCCCGACCGCCTTGCCTTCCCTGCCTTCAATGGAGATCTCGGTACAGATATGGAAGACAGCATCAAAGACACTGTCCTTTACATCCGTATCGGTCACGACAAGGTCTTTCCAGGTATCAGTGCTGATGCGGACAACCCCGTCACGTTTCCGGTCCGTGATATCGTTTCCTATGCAGAGGATTTCCACGATATGTCCTTTTTCATCCCGGATTGCCCTGTTGATCCACGCGATCCAGACACGGTCGCCGTTGCGCCGGATATTCTCACTGATATTGACGGCATTCCCTTCTGCATTGAAACCGAGATCGTCAGCCATCATGGAGAGGTCATGGCCTGACCGGGTATTCTTCGACACGATCGTTCCCGTCACGTTCTTACCGATCACGTCTTCGCTGGCATAATCAAAGAACGTGAGGGCATAGTTGTTGAAGAAGGTGATTGTTCCCTGCAGGTCCATCCGGATAATGATACTCTGGGTGTTCTGGAGCAGGTCGCGGTACTTTGCCTCGCTCTTCCGGAGGGCCTCGGCCAGTGCTTTTTTCTCTGCGATATCGGTGACGATAAACGTTCCACCCTTCAGGATATCGAGCGGGTCGAGCAGCTGTGCCTGGACAAGGCACGGCTGGAGCGTTTTGTCTTTCCTGACAAGACTGCATTCTGCCTGGCCGAATCCCCGGGAGTCATTTGTGCGCTGGATTTCACGGCAGAAGTGCCCGTACTCTTCCGGATTTGCAAAGAGGGTTGCAATATCCTTTCCGACCAGGTAAAATTCGTCAAACCCGAGCAGCGAAGCGATACGGCTGTTTGCCCACTGGATAACGGCAGAATTCCGGATCTGGAATATGCCCAGGGGGGTTGCCGCAAGGATGGTTGCCAGCTGGTCGTTCTGGGACTTTATCTCCCGTTCGGCTTTTTTCCTCAGGACGGCCTGTTTGATCAGGGTGATAATCTCAACAAGCTGGGGACGGAGATCGCCGGTCAGGGAAACCGTGATCTCACTTGCGACAGCGATCTCTTCAAGTGCGATCCTGCCACTGGGTTTGCGGGAAAGGAGGATGACCGGTGTTGCATTACCACCGGACCGGAGGTATTTGATAAATTCGATCCCATTCATTTCTGCAACAAACTCGATCCCGTTCACATCCGGTATCTGGTCGTAGGAGAGGATCACATCGTAATTCCGGCTTTTCAGTTTTTCTGTTGCCTGCTTGATGGAATGGGCGGTGTCGACACGGACTTCCCCGCTCTTTTCGAGGGATGTGCGGATCCGCAGAAGGAGATCGCTTGCATCGTCGACAAACAAAACAGAGAACATCACGCATCTCCCGGCTTAAAAGCGTGTCAGATACACTGGATAAACGTGGATGGTTGACCGATAAATAGTTGTTCCAGACAAAAAAACGACAGATTTCCGGTAAGGGATACCATTCAACGAAGAAAATCGGGATCGGAGGATTACTCTTCCGTGTGCTCTACAATGGCAAGCTGGTACATCCAGTCCATGAGGGGATGGCACTCCTCGACAATGCACTCAAGCTCGCACCCGATACAGGGGATCAGTTCATCGCCGGCCAGCAGGTCTGCGGGATTCACCGGCTGCTTTTTGGCACGCAGCAGGTACGTCTTGATCCCGTCTTTCTTGAAGTCCTCCCGTTCGATCAGTCCAGATTCTTCAAGTTTCTTGACAATCCGCGAACATTTCCGGCTGTCGACCCCGAGCTCCTTCCAGAGTTCGCTCTGGAGGATGCCTTCCGGTTTTGACTGGATCGCTTTCAGCCCTTCTTCAATGGAATCTGCAGTATCGCTGCTCGTTTTCTCCGCGTCCATTGACTCATCGCCTGCAACGTTCTTTTTGGCTTTCTTTGCCTCGCTCGCGAGAGTGTTCTTGGTTGCCTTCTTCGACACATCGCCTGCAACGTTCTTCGTTGCCTTCGTTCCCCCGATCTTCGCCACGTTCGTCCACCTTACTACTCAGATAACCGGAGCAATTGTGAGGATATTGTTGCCCCGGATCACAACGGTTCCAAGGCTCCTGCCCCGCTGATTATCGACAAACTCAATCGTCTCTTCCATGTGGATATTGAGATACTCATCGACGGCAACAAGGCGCCCCTGGAGTTTGCGGCCTTCGTCTTTTATCTCGACTGATATTTTGGAATCCACGAGCGCAAACACTTTTTTTATCGGCAAAACAATTCCGTTAACCATCTGCCCTAATTTGGGATGTAAGATAATTAAAGCTTGCTCCCTGAGGCTGTCATATTCTCGGAGTCATCGGGATTTTTTTTAAAAAAAAAGAACAAGATCAGTCTCAGTCGGCCCTGTCGGGCCGGAGATTTCCATTATAGGTACCTTTTTGACCATCCGACAAAAAAGGCCGGCTAACCAATTATTCCTACCGTAGAAAAGTAAAGGCGATCCCTCATTTTGAGCCACGAATTCAATACCGTACCCCCCTCTTGCGCCATCAGTGCCCATGGGAGGGGGACGGGGGACAAAGTGATGAGACGAGTTCGATAACCGCGAATACGTTGTCATCGCAATCGGGGCGCCGTAGCGGCGGGGCAATGCCCCGGGAGCGGTATCCATTTTCAGGAACACTTTCTTGATCTGAAATCCGGAACAATACTCCAGCGATATTTTTCTCTTGTAAATTCCTGAATGAGTTGGTAGTTAAAATGGCACAATACCCTTAAAAAAAGAGATTTTATCCCTTCGGGAGGTCTTCCCAGCGGCCAGCAAGAGCCTTTTCCACGGCCGGGAGCGTTGTATACTCCATCTCCTCGAGCGAGAGCCGGTGAGGTTCGAACGGACCCTGGGCCCGGATGGTGTCAGCCAGTTCATTGCACCGTGCACGCACGCGATCAAATGCCGGATCATCAAACATGTCCACGGGGCCGATGAGCTTTCCATTGCAGACCTGGAACCCGAAGCAGACGACACGGGGAGGCCCGTCGAACCGGGTACAGTTTGCATCGCAAAGCCCCACCGGCATCAAGGGGCCGTGATGGGACCCCCGCATCCAGCCGGCAACGAGAACCGGGATGCAGAACGGATCAAGGATCTCCCCAACGGCCGGGAGACCGCTCTGTGACCGGACGATCATGACCGGATCATCTTTTCCCACGTACCTTCCCGCCAGCAGACCCAGGCGCTGGGTGCTGGTCGAGGCTGCCACCTCTCCGTCACGGCGGAAGACATACTTGATGACGTACCGCGAGGGGGCCCCGATATAGGCGAGCAGGTTGTAGGACTCCTCAGGACAGGTGAAGCGTATCTTCCGTTTCTTCATAAGGTCGTGGACCTCGAAGATGAACCCGTTGTGCATTGACGGGTCAATGATGAGACCAGCCGTATTGAACGGGTCGGCAAAGATCTTGTACAGGAAGAAGTTCCATGCGCCCGGCTCGGTCTTGTCTGCCATGAAGACCAGCACCGGATCGGATGCCCGCTCAGTAAACTCCATCTCGGCAACACCGGGTCCCATGCCTTTGACGTTGCCGGAGAATGCCGTGGCAAGCATGTCCTGGCCAGCCCCATACAGCTTGAGACCCTTTGCGATCTTCGTGCATTCCATGAAGACCTCCCAGGCGAGCTTGTGGATCTTCTCGTTATCGATGCCATGGGTATGGGTCATGATCAGTTCAAGATCGTCGCCGCAATGGGTGACAACCGAATCGATCAGGAGCTTTCCCTCCTCGTCTTTGAGGAGTTTTGCAGCTTTTTCAAGGAGCTTCGGGTGGGTGCGGGAATGTCCGGGGAAACTGCCCACATCCGCCTTGATCACAGAAATGGTGGTCTTGGGCATAGAATCTCACAGTTAGAGATCGGCCCATGATATTAAAAGATTACGGTGTTTTTTGCCTGTTTGGATTTCGGACGAATGATGCCGACCCGTATGCCCCAAACGCACGGAAGAAGACAAGGCTCTCGGCATATGCCCGTGCCCGTATTGCACGGTTCGTCTCCTCTTCCACAGCGTAGATCTCCTTATAAAATTCCTTGATCGCAAATTTGCAGTTGCCATCAAAGATCTGATGATCCTTCTTGCCGGGATTTAACGGCCGGTATTTTTCGAGAGTCCAGTCCTGGATATTCTTGTAAAGGGCGGGTTCATAAACCTTGAGGACCTCGAACACCACATCCTGCCAGAAAGTGCCGACATTTCCCTTGATGATGTCACCCTTCGGGAAATGGAGATTGATCAGCTCCCGGGGCGTGCCGGTGATACCATGCTGGGCGATACCGACCTTCAGGTGGTTATCCCGCAGAGCTTTTGCGATTGCCTGTGTCTGGGGAATATCTATCGAGAGCTGGGCAACCACGTTACCGTTCGCATCGTACGTATGCCCGTGGGTGCTGCCGTTCGCAATCGCAAGGACATTGGGGAAGACATCGTTCTCGTTAAGGGCTTTGATGAATTCAACGGCTTCCGCAGGCCTGGTGAGGATGAGTCCGTCACTGTCCTTCCTGCCGATCTCACCCACTTCCACTTCGAGCCCGAAGTCCCTGCCGTGCATCCGGTTTTTGATATGGTGTGCGAGATCCGTGGTGACCCGGATATTCTCAAGGAGCTCCTCGCGGACGTTTTTACCCTCGAAGTTGAAGAGGTGGGAGGCATCGATGGCAAAGGATGTGAAGCCGGCGTTGATCTGGGCATCGATCAGCCGTTTTGTCCCGTCTATCTCTGCCGTATCACCCTTTTTGATCGTAATATGGTCGGCATGGAGCGCCCACATGTCAAACTGTATGTCCCGTGCAGCCTTCCGCATCTTCTCTGAAAAATCTGCGGGTGTCATACCGGTATACCCGCCTTTCAGGTCGCACTCTGACCGGGCTAGCTCCATAAATACCACCGAGTCCGTATCCTTTGCTGCCTGAAAAATGCCGTGGGCTACGGTAGCGATCCGCGTATTAGCCGCCATGACAATGGTCTTATGGCCGGCGATACCGTTCAGGATAGTTGAACCGGAGATTGGATCATAGGTTTTTTCATTCATTTCATCATCACCCGATAGTCCAGTATACTCACCCTTCACGCATAAATTTTTCAATCAGGGCGATCTCGTTTTTGCCGCCAATGTATATGGGCGTGACCTGGTCGATTGCTGCCGGGATGATTTCGAGAATGTCACCGTTCCCGTTACTTATCGCACCGCCGGCTTCACGAATGAGTTTCCCCATGGGATTTGCCTCGTAGAGGAGACGCAGTTTTCCCTTCTCTTTCCCTTTGACCCCGGGGTAGGTGAAAACACCGCCTTTGTGGAGGATCTGGTGCACATCGGCAACAAAACAGCCGCTGAACCGGAGCTTGTAGCCGGACTGTTCGAGATGTTCGATCCATCGTGCATGGGCAGGGAGATAGTCCTTCCTCAGTGCACCGGGCGCATAGATCTTTCCGTCAGGGATCCGTATGTCCCGGTGCCGCAGGACGAATTCCCCCGATTCATCCAGGACGAATTCATGCACTCCTTTACCGGTGGTATAGGTCAGGCTGGTCAGGGGACCGTACAGGATGTAGAGTGCGGCAACAAGGTTGGATCCCTTGTCAAGAACGTGTCCGGGATAAATCCCGATGATGGTCCCGATGCAGAGGTTCACATCGATGAGAGAAGAGCCGTCCAGCGGATCGAATACAATTCCGAAATTGTTCTTCGGGTGATCAATTTCAATGACCTGTTCCTGCTCTTCCGTTGCAATATTCTTAACAAGCCGCGACTTTTTCAGGCTTTCAATGAAAACCCCGTCAGCAAACTTGTCAAGGGGCATCTGCTCTTCCCCGTAGACATTGCGTGTCTTTTCACCGGCATGTGGTTTTCCGGAAGTACCAAGAAATCCTTTTTTTACCACAAGGGACTGTTTTCCCAAAAAAAGGATCAATTCGGCCAGGTTCTTCTCTGTTCCCGCGCTGATCAGAAAATCTGCAAGTTTCATAAAATCCCCCCAACTTCTGCACAAATGGCAGGAAACCATCGGGTATCCGGACGAACACCCGCAGGTGAGTAGTCTTTTGATTCCGATGTTTATGAGAGTTATTATCTATCCCTACGAATGGATTAAGGAAATTGCTTTAGGGCATTGTACAATTTCCTGGCGGGATGTTCGACCGAGAAATAAGAAAAAAATGCCCGAAAAGGAAGGTGAAACCGTGTCCCGGCCAATGATTGAAAAAACACTGGCGCTTCCGGGGCTTTTACCCGATGCCATGGCGCCCCGGTTCCGCTGGTTGCAGTACCTGAACCGTGATTGCTGGGAATACGGATGCATCACGTGCACCCCCGCTCCTCACGAGGGCACGGCTGACAAAACGGGGGACTCCCGTGAGTACGGGAGGTTGGCGGGCTGTATTGGTACTCAACCCTTGCTTTCACTGGTTCCTCAGAACCGTTTGGGTATAAAATGTTCAGAAACAAATCGAGAAAACAGACCCCAGGGATCTGATGCGGGGAATATTCCCATTCCATTCCCTCACGGTGTTATAACCAGACGTATCCATGGGATTTCCATTCATGGTTTATTCACCCCCTTTTTTTTCCGTTCCTTTCAAGCCTGCCGGTCAGTTTCCCGATTGCAGCAAAGTCCTTTTTCCTGGCATAAGTCATGGCACGAAGATCTTTTACCATTTTTTCATCACCTTTGCTCAATCCTGAAGCGGACCGGGTCACCTGCATTGCGGCCCTGTTCAGGATCTCCCGCTGCTCCTGGTTAAAAAGAATCTTCCATGCTTGGCGCTCACTCTTCTCAATCGCCTCGTCATCCAGTGAGCCTTTTACTTTGAGGAGGGCTGCTTCAAAATGCGCTTTTTTCAGCATCACCTTCCGGATCGTTTCCATGCGTTCCTGTTCTGATCTGCCGCCCATCCGGATGATCTCACGCATTGCCTCCATCTTGGCCTCCCGGATGAGCGCGCTGATATCAGCCCCTACATACCCGGCGGTCTTTTTTATAAGTGCGCCGATATCCACATCTTTTGCAAGGATCGTTGCGGTTGCGCCACTGAGGTATACATTGAAGATCTCCTTCCGGCTCTCTTCGTCCGGTGCCGGGATATAGATGTGGCGTTCAAGCCGGCCCGGGCGGAGCAGGGCATCATCCAGCATGTCCGGGCGGTTGGTGGCTGCGAGAATGGTGATATCCTTCAGCTCTTCCAGGCCATCAAGTTCTGTCAGGATCTGCGATACCACGCTCTCCGTCACATGGGAAGAACCCGCATATGTTCCCCGCAGGGGTACGAGCGCGTCGATCTCATCGAAGAATATGATTGAAGGGGATGCCTGCCGTGCCTTGCGGAAGATCTCCCGGACACCTCTCTCCGATTCCCCGACCCATTTCGAGAGCAGTTCGGGCCCTTTTACAGCGATGAAGTTGCACTCGCTCTCGTTTGCAACAGCTTTTGCAAGAAGAGTCTTTCCGGAACCCGGGGGGCCGAAGAGCAGGATCCCTTTTGGAGGTGTTGTGTGGAGTTGCTGGAACAATTCGGGGTACTTTATCGGCCATTCAACCGCTTCTCTGAGTTCCTGTTTCACATCCTCAAGTCCGCCAACCTGCTTCCACGTGACATCGGGCACTTCTACCAGCACCTCGCGCATGGCGGACGGCTCCACGTGCTTTCGGGCTTCCTCAACATTATCATTGGTCACCTTCAGCTGGTCGAGCACATGGTCCGGTATATCCTCGTCTATTTTGATCTGCGGGATGACCTTCCGGAGCGCGTGCATGGCGGCCTCCTTGACCAGAAGGGCAATATCAGCTCCGACAAACCCGTGGGTTGAATTGGCATACTCCTCGATCTTCACGTCTTCAGCCAGCGGTACGCCGCGGGTGTGGACCTGAAATATCTCAAGCCTGCCTTTCTTGTCAGGGATTCCAATCTCGATCTCGCGATCAAACCGGCCTCCCCGCCGGAGAGCGGGGTCGATTGAGTCCGGCAGGTTGGTTGCAGCGATGACAATGACCTGGCCCCGTCCTTTGAGGCCGTCCATGAGCGCCAGGAGCTGGGCTACCACGCGCCGCTCGACCTCGCCCTTCGTCTCTTCGCGCCGTGGGGCAATGGCATCGATCTCGTCGATGAAGATGATGGCCGGTGCGTTCTTTTCGGCCTCCTCAAACTTCTCCCGGAGCCCTTTCTCGCTCTCTCCGTAGTACCTGCTCATGATCTCCGGCCCGGAGAGTGAAATAAAGTGCGCGTCAACCTCGTTTGCAACCGCTTTTGCGATAAGGGTTTTACCAGTGCCGGGAGGGCCGAAGAGCAGGACACCTTTTGGGGGCTGGATCCCAAGGCGCTGGAAGATCTCCGGGTGACGGAGCGGCAGCTCGATCATCTCCCGGACGAGCTGGAGCTCGCGGTTAAGACCCCCGATGTCTTCGTAATGGATATCGGAGACTTCTGCTTTTCCCTCCTCGGGCTTGTAGGGCTCCTCCCTGAGCTCGATTTCGGTATCGTCTGTCATGATGGCAATACCCTTCGGAATCACTTTTACAATAACGAGGGTGATCGAATTCCCGATTACGTCAACGCGGACGGTCTGGCCTTCAATCACGGATCGTCCGCGCAGAACCCTTCGAAGGTACTGCTCACCCCCGACAAGACGGATCGGCTGCGTCGGCTGGATCACCACTCTGCGGGCATAATCCGCCTCCGATTTACGGATTTTTACCTTCTCATCGATACCGGTGCCGGCATTCCCGCGGATGTTTCCATCGATACGGAGAATGGCGGAGCCGGTGTCCTGCGCAAAGCCGGGCCAGATGATGGCAGCTGCTTTCTTTTTACCATGGATCTCGATCACATCCCCGGACACAAGCCCGAGCTTCTTCATCACTTCAATGCTCACCCGGGCAAGACCCCGGCCCGCATCGTCATGGGACGCTTCTTTCACGGTCACTTCGGAACATTCGGTCAATGGAAAACACCTCGTCTCAGTGAAGGTTTACCGTAAGGTAGCGTTCATATGTTGATAAATATAACCCTGAAAATAATATACTATCTACCTCGTGATTCGCTGGAGATAGCACCGGTAGTGTTTTTTATCGACCGCGTTTTACGGACGCAAAAAAAACTGCGTTATTCCAATTCAACTTTACTTGTTTACAAGACAAGCCAGTTTTAGTCAGTAATCAAGAAAACGAGCCTTTATCTTGTCTTTGCCGCAACGGTTATGGTATGAGTATTGTTGAAGATGCCAAGCGGGGCATCGTTACCGAAGAGATGAAAACGGTTGCAGCGCAGGAAGGGGTTACCGAAGACTTTGTCCGGCGTGGTGTTGCCGGGGGGCACATCGTGATCCCGGTCTCCCCCTACCGCAGGGTGAAGATCTGCGGTATTGGCGAGGGGCTCCGGACCAAGGTGAACGCATCCATCGGGACATCAACGGACATCGTCGATATCCCCCAGGAGATCGAGAAGGCGAAGCAGGCAGAACGTGCCGGTGCTGACACCCTGATGGAGTTATCAACGGGAGGCGATTTCGTTGAGATCCGGAAACAGATTATCGCCAACACGAAACTCTCTGTTGGCTGCGTTCCCCTGTACCAGGCATTCATCGAAGCAGCCTTAAAAGATGGGGCCGTCGTCAACATGAAGGAAGACGATCTCTTCCGCATCACGGCCGAACAAGCAAAGCTCGGCACCAACTTCATGGCGATCCATACCGGTATCAACTGGGAGACTGTAAAGAGGCTGAAGAACCAGGGCCGGCATGCCGGACTCGTCTCCCGCGGGGGTGCCTTCATGACCGCATGGATGCTCCACAACGAAAAAGAGAACCCGCTCTATTCCGAGTTCGATTACCTCCTCGAGATCATGAAGGAGCACGAGGTCACGCTCTCGATGGGTAATGGTATGCGCGCCGGCGCCATCCATGACGCAACCGACCGGGCCGGCATCCAGGAGCTCCTCATAAACGCGGAACTTGCCGACAAGGCACAGAAGGAGAACGTGCAGGTCATAGTCGAAGGGCCCGGCCACGTTCCCATCGATGAGATCGCAACCAACGTCCAGCTCATGAAACGGGTCACGAACAATAAGCCGTTCTACATGCTCGGCCCGATCGTGACCGACATCGCTCCCGGTTATGACGACCGGGTCGCGGCTATCGGTGCGGCCATATCCTCGTCCCTTGGTGCGGACTTCATCTGTTATGTCACACCTGCGGAGCACCTTGCCCTCCCGACACCGGAGGAGGTCTATGAAGGAGTGATGAGTTCCCGTATTGCTGCTCATGTCGGGGATATGATCAAGCTGAAGAAGACGAGAGATCTCGACCTTGAGATGGGGCACGCACGCCGCGACCTTGACTGGAGTCGCCAGTTCGCTGTCGCCATGAACCCTGCCCGTGCCAAGGCTATCCGCGACGAACGCATGCCTGCCGATACGGACGGGTGCACGATGTGCGGGGATTATTGCGCTATTAAAATCGTCAACCGCCACTTCAGGTTCTGAATATATTCCTTTTTTTTAACCATCCCGTACATTCTCATCGCCAGCATTATAGGATTGCAGGCTTAATGGTGGAAGAGCAACAGAATACCAAAGAACCGATCTCGTAATTAAAATTCAGTAACAACATCGTGGTGATCAGGAATTCAAATGAACTTCGGGGGATTTGTTTCCCTCTCAACAATTGACTGGAGGGGCAGGGCAGTCTGTACGGTTTTTTTCCGGGGCTGCCCGATCCGGTGTTCCTACTGTCAGAACGAAGGCATCCTCACGGGTGAAGATTACCATGATACTGATGAGGTCAGGGAGATGATTCGCTCGTCGGTACCGTTCATCAGCGGTGTCGTGTTTTCCGGGGGAGAACCTACGATGCAGCGGGAAGCGCTGGTTGATCTTGCCCGGTTTTCGAAAGGGATCGGCCTTGCGGTCGGTATCCAGACAAACGGGATGTTTCCCGATACCCTGAATCAGCTGATTGAAGAACGGCTGGTGGATAAAATCGCCCTGGACTTCAAATCACGGTTCGAAGGATATTCCGGGAGCCGGAACACGGGCTTTTGTTTTGAAAATTACGGTCGGAATTCCCGGAAATCCTTTTCTCTGTGCAGGAATGCCTATGCAAAGAGTATTCTTGCCGAATTTGAAGTCGTAATTACAATTTTTTACGAGAACGAAGAATATATTCAGGAAATATCAAAAATGATTGGAAAAATACCCCTTGTCCTCCAGCAGGGCGAACATAAAATTTTACGGCTTGAAAAAATGCCTTCTGAAATGACGGAAGGCGAGTATTGGGTAAAAAAGCGCCGGATGCAGGAAGACTATCACCCGTTAACCCTTGACGAGATCAAACAGATTGCCGATAAGCTGGGGCGGAAGGTGCGGATACGGACCCGTGAGGTTGGAGAGATTCAATACAAGGGGAGAGAGCACACATGAAGGTGATCGGGGTCGTCGGGCTTCCCGCAAGCGGCAAAGGGGAGTTTTCGAAGATTGCAGCAGGTATGGGCATTCCCGTCATCGTCATGGGAGACATGATCCGCAAAGCGGTGAGTGAAGCCGGGCTGGAGCCGAACGACACCAACTTCGGGGCAACGGCAAACCGGTTACGGGCTGAGGGCGGGATGGGTGCTATTGCAAAACTCTGTATTCCCGAGATCCAAAAACAATCCGCACCACTCGTCCTCATCGACGGTATCCGTGGCGATGCCGAAGTCGCGCTCTTCCGTCAGTTTTTTTCCGGCTTTGTCCTCATCAGTATCGATGCCTCGTTCGGGAACCGGCTGGCCCGGATTGCAGCCCGCGCCCGATCCGATGATTTCACTTCCGCAGATGCCCTCAGGAACCGGGATATGCGCGAGCAGAAATGGGGCCTTCTTAATGCCGTAAAAACTGCTGACCTGCATATCAGCAATGAGGGAACGCTCGATGAATTCGCCATTGCCGTTCACGCACTTCTCCGAAGGATAGGACGGGATCCATGAGCATCAGACCGTTCTTCTCGTCATCCGCGAAAGTCTGGGACGACATCGCATGGGTATACGGGATCGAGGAGGCCGGGTATGCCGGGTGGGAAATTGTCGGGGACGGGAACTACCGGCTTGACAACCCGGCGTGTTTTAAGAAGATCCAAGAGGTGATCGCCAGTACAAAACTCGGTATAACCGTCCATGCACCGTACGGCGACCTGAACCTTGCAACCCTCAATGATCCCATCTGGCGGGAATCGATACGGCAGATCTGCACCTGTATCGAACATGCATCGGCACTCACCGACCGGGTCACCCTCCACCCCGGGTATCTCTCCCCCGTGGGTAAGCTGATGCCTCAGAAAGTCTGGGGACTCCAGAAAGAGGCCCTCCGGCAGATCGGGAAGTGTGCTCTTGAACACTCGGTGCTTGCCTGCCTTGAAAATATGATCAGTATAAAGGAATTCCTCTGCCGCCAGCCGGAGGAACTGATCGGTATGACAGAAGGGATCGAAGGGATAGGCATGACCTTTGACTTCGGACATGCAAACACCATCGGCAAAGTGGATGACTTCCTTTCCTTCGTTTCCCGCGCGCATCATATCCACATCCATGACAATCACGGCATGTCTGATGAACATCTCCCGCTGGGAGCAGGAACCGTCAACTGGGATATCGTGGGAAAAGCGATCAGCTCTGACTATGAAGGTATCGTCGTTATTGAGGGGCGATCGGTAGAAGAGGCAAAAACAAGCCTGCAGGTCTTCCGGAGATGTTTCCCATGAGCGATGGGCATGAGAACTATCGCTTGACAATTTCCACAACCTTTTTTGCGATGCGTAATGACAGCGGAATGCCGCGGGAAAATCATGGAAGAACCGGCATGAACGGTGAGATGAGACCGGTTCCTGAAACGGGGCTCTGGAGGGATCCCGCGTGAGCGGCGAGACATTACAGGTTTACTTTCTTGGAACCGCCGGGGCGCTTCCAACACCCCGGCGTAATCCGGCCTGCATCCTGATCCGGCGCGGTTCGGACACGCTCCTTTTTGACTGTGGAGAGGGGGCACAGCAGCAGATGATGAGGGCCCGGTGCGGATTTACGGTCAATGCCGTTTTCGTCACCCATTGGCACGCAGACCATTTCCTCGGGATATTCGGCCTTCTCCAGACCATGTCCTTCAACGGGAGGACAGATCCGCTGACCATTTACGGCCCGGAGTGGGTCCACGAATTTGTCAGTATCGTAAAGAATGTGGCACGGTTCAACCTCAAGTTCCCGCTGGAATCGGTTGAGCTGGCAAACGGTTCCTGGGTGCGGTTCGATGGGTACACCATCACCGCGTTCGCGGTCAGCCATGGCCTGCCTTCGCTTGGTTTTATCCTGGAAGAAGATCCCCGCCCGGGCAGGTTCAACCGCGAACAGGCCATCGCCCTCGGTATCCCGCCGGGTCCCCTCTTCGGGAGACTGCAGCGGGGAGAGGCTGTACGGGTCGGGAACGGGGAGCAAAGCCGGGAGGTTCGGCCGGACATGGTGATGGGACCTGCCCGGCCCGGCCGCAAGATCGTTTATACCGGGGACACCCGGGCAGTCCATAATCGCATCCTTAAGGTGGCCTGCAATGCAGACCTCCTGATCCATGATGCCACCTACGATGAATCAGAAGCAGAGCGGGGTGCAGAGTTTTTCCATGCCACCGCCCGCCAGGCCGGTGAGGCTGCATCTGCCCTCAATACACGGATGCTCGTTCTCGTCCATACCAGTTCACGGTATATGGATGCGCAGGCGCACATCAACGATGCAAAGGCGGGATTTGCCGGGACGGTCGTTGCTCCTGATGATCTGGACATGATCGAAGTGCCTTTCCGGGACTGACCCGCAGCGGGAGACGAAACGCGTGTGCTGTTGGGAGAGAACAAGGATATTTTATCTCAGGGAGCCCATGCATGATTAAAGAGCGCAGCACCAGTATCGCGTAACGTTGACGATGCCAATACCATATCGCAACAATATGCCCGGACGCTTGTGTGTGGAGTGAGAGAAATGCAGAATAATGACGTAAATGATGTAACGGTTTACCGGCTGGGTACAGGATGTGATCTCGCCGATGTTGCCGAGGGGCAGGTCTACCAGGGCAAGGTACAGGGATTTGCCAACTTCGGGATGTTCGTGCAGCTGAACGACCGGATCAAAGGTCTTGTTCACAAGAGCAATATGAAAGGCGAACACAAGGAACGGGATTCGATCCTCGTCAAAGTCCGCCAAGTCCGCCCCAATGGCAACATTGACCTTGAAGAGGTAACGGTCCAGGTCTACCAGGTCCAGAACGTTGAACGAAAATCAGCCACTGCCCGGATTTCCGAGCTGAGCGGAAAGGTCGGGAAAACCGTTGCCGTTGAGGGGGAGATCGCCCAGATCAAGCAGACCAGCGGACCCACGATCTTTACCATTGTAGATGAGACCGGGACCCAGAATGCAGCTGCTTTCATCGAGGCCGGTGTGAGGGCATATCCCGAGGCAGAACCGGGAGATATTGTCAGGATCATTGGTGAAGTGATGATGCGGAACAATCAGCTCCAGATCGAAGCCGATATGCTCACGATCCTTTCCGCAGACGATGCTTCAATGGTCAGGGAACGGATCGAGAAAGCTCTGGATCTGCGTTCAGAACCCGAGAACATACCCCTCCTGGTAAAGAGCGACGTGATGGAGAAGCTCCGTCCGGAGATGAGAAAGATCGCAAAGATCATCAGGAAAGCGGTATTCACCTCACAGCCCATCATCCTCCGCCACCACGCAGATGCTGACGGTATCTGCTCTGCGGTTGCCATCGAACAGGCCGTTGTCTCACTGATCCGGGAAAGCGGCGGGGACTTCGATTCCGACTATTTCCTCTTCAAGCGTGCTCCATCAAAAGCCCCGTTCTATGAGATCGAGGACATAACAAGAGACCTTGACTTCTCGACAAAAGACCATATCCGGTTCGGTCAGAAGATGCCGCTTGTACTCCTCACCGATAACGGCTCTACGGAGGAAGATGAGCCGGCGTACAGGATCGCAAGCGTGTACGATATCCCGTTCGTGGTCATCGACCACCACCACCCGGATGCAACCATTGACAAGTACCTGCAGGCCCACGTCAACCCCTACCATGCCGGGGGGGACTTCGGTATTACGGCGGGAATGCTTGGTACGGAAGTCGCACGGCTCATCAACCCGAAGGTAGAACCACTCATCCGACATCTCCCTGCAGTGGCTGGCGTTGGCGACCGCAGCGAGGCACCGGAACGGGCGCTCTTCCTTGCCCTTGTCAGAGACCAGTACCCGGAGGATGCCTGCAAGGATATTGCCCTCGCGCTTGACTACGAACAATTCTGGCTCCGGTTCAATGATGGCAGGGAGATTATCAAGGACATCCTGAATATCAACGGC
>JAKLGN010000170.1 GCA_022710665.1 Methanoregula sp.
CAGGTCAGCGCAAAAAGCGTAACCACACCCCTCTCGCAGGAGCTGATCGTCCCGGTCGTCATCGAACGTCCTGCACGGGATGCTGCGGTGATCCGGAGGTTTCTTCCTGATCTCCTCCGGGAAGGATTCACGATCACGGAGTTCGGCAGGAACGGCTTCATGGTGAACGCGATCCCGGTCATCCTCGGAAAGATCGATGAAGCATCCGGACTCCTCGCCGAGATCGTGGATGACCTCGCGCGGGAGGATTTGAAGAACCCGGTCACCCGCCGCGAGCAGATCACCCGGATCATCGCCTGCCGCGGGGCGATCAAAGCAGGGACCGTCTGCACCGGTGACCAGTGCCGGCGGCTCCTTGCGCAGCTCGCGCGGACAAAGAACCCGTACACCTGCCCGCACGGGCGGCCGACCATTATCCGGTTCAGCAGGGAAGATCTGGACGCGATGTTCAAACGGACATAGCGGGGGATGGTGGCGCTTCGCATGATGTTTCCGACACGGTCATTCCTGCAGGCATTTTCCTGATAAAAGATATCAGTCGCGCTTTTGGTATCATGATTGGAAAAAAGACCCGGGAAAAGGTTGAGAAACTGCCGTCCGGCATGCCTGAAAAGATACCGGCACCATCCATCGCCCGTTTCCGGAAGACCATTCTGTCCTACTATGCAGAGAATGGAAGGGATCTCCCGTGGCGCCATACGACCGATCCCTACCGGATCCTCGTCTCAGAGATAATGCTCCAGCAGACACAGGTGGACAGGGTCGTAAAAAAGTACCCGGAATTCATGCAATCCTTCCCGACCTGCCATGATCTCGCCCGGGCACCGCTCGCGGAAGTGCTGGCAGTCTGGCGGGGGATGGGGTATAACCGGCGCGCCATCGCATTGCGGGAAAGTGCAAGGAAGATCGTCAGGGATCATGCCGGGCTGGTCCCGGAAGGGATCGAAGAACTCGAACAGCTCCCCGGTATCGGGGCGGCAACCGCACGGTCCATCGCCGTTTTTGCCTTCAACAGGCCGGTCGTCTTCATTGAGACCAATATCCGGAGGGTATTTATCCATTATTTTTTTGAAGGAAAGACCGGCGTCCGGGACCAGGATCTCCTGCCACTCGTTAAAGAGGCACTCGATCACCAAAACCCGAGGGTCTGGTATTCCGCCCTGATGGACTACGGGACGATGCTGAAGACAAAGGTGGAAAATCCCAACCGGCGCAGTGCCCATTATTCCCGGCAGACCGCGTTCTCCGGATCCGACCGCCAGATCCGCGGGACACTTCTCGCGCGCCTCATCCGTACGCCCGATCTTGATGAGGACACGCTGATTACGGAGATTGCGCGTGAAGAACCCGATCGTGTCCGGCGGATCATCGATCGTCTTATTTCAGAACGTTTTCTTGAGCGGGCCGGTTCCCGGATCCGGATACGGAATTCCTGATATCCTCTTGGAAAGATCCATTGAAGTACTGACTGATATCGGGATCCGGGGCATCGATACGATCGACCAGTTTGGGATGCGGCGGGATGGCATACAATACGTAGTGGGGGATATTGTCCAGCCAGAGTATCTTTTGCCGTGTATCAAATGGAAAACAGAAATATTTTCTATTATTCTTTTTCAGAGAATTTGTTAATAAAAATTATTGGCCTAAAAATTTGCCCAAATAATTTTTTCCGGTTTTTCACTATCATCATTCCTTACCCATGCTTTGATATCATCGACACCCAATGATGAATCAGGCATGGGATGACCTTTGACCGATCTCCGATCCATTCCCGACGATGTAAAATGGAAGCTCTCCGCGCAATGCGCAGCCCGAATCCCCCTGCTCTACGAGCATGTCTTCCGTCCTGTCGTCGGGGAGACCTACGACGGGCACGAGCAGCAGGTCTTTACCGAACTTGCAGATCTCGCTTTCGATATTGCCGCACTCCTCCAGCTGCCGATGAATAATGCCCGCGAGATCGCAGAAAGCCTCCATATCGTCAATGCTATTCTCTTCGGTCCCGAGTACAAGGAGGAGATCATCGAAGTCGGGGAAGACGGAGCCGTAATCGTCCACCGCCGCTGCCCGTTCCTCCAGCAGACCGGGGGAACGGGGGCTGGCAGTGACGGGATGTTCCAGCGTTGTATGGCGTTCACCCTGACCTCGCAGAACAGGTTCAACCCGAAATACGAGTCACGGTTCGTCCGCGCCATGTGCGCAGGTGACCGGCAGTGCGAGATCAAGATCCAGGTAAGAAAAGAGGAGAAGAAAAGTCAGATATAAATCCAGCTCCGGTACAATATCCCTCGGGCTTTTTCGTCCGTCTTCCTGCGGCAGGAGAATATGTTATCTCAGGTAATACCCGATCGCCATTAAGATCAGCCCAAGGTAAAAAAGGATATTTAATGGCATGGTGAATCCCGTTTCGATAGATCTCAGGCGGCTGAGGTCCTGAGCGAGAACCATGAAAAATCCAATCACAAAAAAGCCGAGGGAGAACTGGGTCTTGGTTGCCTTATCCATGCATATTTGTCCCCCGGACAGGAAAAAAGGCTTCCGGTCCGACGGAATTCAGCCGTTTTTATCATGGATTGATCGCATCAGAAATGCCCGATCATCAGGGAATACAGGGCATGGGACGGGTACGGTAGCTCCGCTCCTTTCCCGACAGTGATCCTTTCGTCGGGGTATCCGATGTTCTCACAGACGCCGACAGTATAAGATTCCGGCAAATTTCTGATGCAATGGTAGAGCGCCGCGATATCAAACTTCGGGTCGGTGATGAGGAATACAACGTGACCGCGACCCAGTTCTTCAGGAATCCGGCCCATCGCTTCCGCATGGCGCGAACCGTGCGCAGTGATGGTTACGACCCGTTCAAGGGGGACTTTCAGCCGTGCCGCAGCGAGCTGAAGGGAGGAGATTCCGGGAACGACATCCCCGGGGAGATACCCGAGGCCTGCGAGCATCGGGTCACCAGTAGAGAGCACGACCGCCTTGGC
>JAKLGN010000171.1 GCA_022710665.1 Methanoregula sp.
GTGCTAAACTGGTAGTTTACCCTTGTTTTTTGCCAGAGATCCTGACCGTGCGAGGATCTTCGAGAGCCGGTGCAGGTCCCGATTCAGTGCCCCCCGGGCTTCATCTGAAAGCCCGCTCTCCGGCCGGTCGAGATCCGGCTGAATGCCCAGGAGGGTGACAACCACGGAAGAATCCCGGGCCAGGTATTCCATGATCACGGAGAGGGGCATCACATGGGTCGAGAGGAGGGTCCCGCTGATAGCTTCTTTGGAGATGACGGCAATAGTGCCGGGCCGGGCACCCATATCTGCCGCGTCCAGCAGGAGGATATGATCGGGTTTGTACCGGCGAATGGATGCTGTAACACTCTCCGGCACGGTTCCGGCAAGAAAAACCGAGGTCTGCGGCACCAGCCGGTTCCGGAGCAGCCGGGCAGCATCCATGCCGAGCCGGTCGAACGCGGAGCACTCGTCGCCAATACCGACAACTGCTATCCGGCAAGCTCCGGCCAGCCTTTTTTTTACGTCATCGGTAAAATCCACGTTCATGTCACGAGAATTTCCCGGTCGGTGCCGGTTTGTGAGAGCTCGGGACTCAGGGTGATTGCACCGGTCGGGCAGTGGCGTTCGCAGAGTCCGCAGCGTATGCACTTGAACACTTTCACCTGCGGCCGTTTCTTCCGGTCAAGAGTCTTTCCCTTGAATTCCACCTCCCGTGGCCCGTCAATCATGCTGATGACCTGGGCCGGGCAGACAAGCGAGCATTTCGAACAGCCGATGCATTTGTCATCGCTGATCGCCACCCGTCCGCGGAATGTAGCCGGGATCGGTACTTTTGCCCAGGGATAGAGGATCGTGACCGGCCGGGAAAGGAGGTTCTCGATCATCTCCCGAAGAACGCTCATGGTGTCACCCAGAGATAGTTGATGACCAGAACGATACCGACCTGCACCAGCGCCGCACTGGCTATGTATTTCCAGCCGATCTCGTTGAGCTGGTCGATCCGGAACCGGCCGGTCGCCGCCTTGATCGAGGACAGAATGAGAAGGATGGCAAGGGTCTTGGCCAGGAAGAGGCTGAAACCAACAGCACCGTTCAGCCACGGGTCCGAGAATGTCCACGGGATCATGGGTCCCCCAAGGAACAGCGCGGCGATCAGGGCACTGCCGGTGACCAGCGATATCTCTGTAGTCAGGTGCATGAGGGCAAGCCTGCGCCCGGTCAGCTCCGTCCATGGCCCGGCAATGATCTCGGTCTCTGCTTCGGGGATATCAAAGGGGGTCCTCTCAAGTTTTGCCTGAAGCCCGATCAATGCCACAATAAAGCCAATCGGCTGGAGGAACACCAGCCAGAGGTTGTGCTGCTGCCAGAGAACAATCTCCGAGATCGACCAGCTGCCAGCCATGATGGCCGGGGTGAGGAGCGCAAGGAAGAACGGCACCTCGTAGATGAAGAGCTGCGTGACTGCCCGGATCCCCCCGATGGCAGAAAAGATGTTGCGGGAGAGCCATCCCAGCAGGAAGAGCGCAATCGTTGGGAGGGCCAGGAGATAGAGTACCATGACAAGGTCTCCCGGGAATGCGAGCGGGCTGTACCCGATAACCGGAATATAGAGGAATGCCGTCATGACGGCCGCAAGGACAACAGGCGGGATTGCGTCAAAGAGCCGCCGGTCAACGCCATCCGGATCAATCACCTCCTTGCCGAGCATCTTGATAAAGTCGGCAAACGGCTGGTAGAACGGCGGCCCGACCCGTTGCTGCATGCGGGCAGCAATCTTCCGGTCCAGGAAGGAGAGGAAGAGGGCGTACGCAACCAGGAATACGAAACCCGGGAAGATGAAGATGTAGAGGAGGGTGAACACGGGATCGGTCATGGGCTGTCCTCACCCTTCCTGCCAAAAAGACGATTCCCGCTGAGGGGGGTATGAGGGCCGGCAACCCGCGGTCGATCCCGTCTGTTCACAACCGTCAGCCGCGAGGTGCACGAGAGGCAGGGATCGATGGCCGCAACGATGACCGGTATATCCGCGATGTTCTGGTTGACAAGGCACATCGCCACCGAGGTCCAGTTTGCCAGGGTCGGTGTGCGGATATCGACCCGCTCCACCCTGTCCGTGCCGTTCGTCCGGATATAGTGGGCCAGTTCCCCCCGCGGGGCTTCGTACCGCGAGAGGATCTCGCCTTTTGGCGCGTTTTTCGGCGTATCGACCCGGATCGGTCCTTCCGGGAGATTTTCCAGGCAGTACCGGACAATCTGCGTGCTCTCCCACAGTTCGCCGATACGGACCCGTGTCCTGCCGTACACGTCACCAAGGGTATCCGTCACGACATTCCAGGGCACCTCCGCGTACGCGAGATACGGGTCGTCCCTGCGGACATCGTAATCCACCCCGCTCGCCCGTGCCGTCGGGCCGACCGCCCCGTACTTCAGCGCCTCCTCCCTGCTCATCCTGCCGATGCCACGGAACCGGATAAGCAGGGTTTCCTGGCTGTTCACCATGTCAATATACTGCTTTATCCGCTCCTCCAGTGCGGGCAGACGGGACAAGGCAGCAGTAACCTGTGCAGCGGTCAGGTCACAGCGGACTCCCCCGATCTCGTTCATGCCGTAATGGACCCGGTTCCCGCTCATCTCCTCGAGGGTATCCTGCACCGCCTCGCGGTCGCGCCAGGTCCACATGAAGAGGGTATTGAACCCGATCTCGTGTGCTGCCACTCCGAGCCAGAGGAGGTGGCTGTGCATCCGCTCGAGCTCGGCAATGATAGTACGGATGTACCTCGCACGCGGGGGAATCTCCAAGCCCATGATCTCCTCTATTCCCTTGGCAAAAGCCGTGGCATGGGAATGCGAGCAGATGCCGCAGACCCGCTCGAGCAGCGGGAGGACCCGGATGAAGTTCCGCTGCTCGGCTGCTTTCTCAATCCCCCGGTGGTTATAGGAAAGGTCAAGCTCAAGGCGGACAATCTTT
>JAKLGN010000172.1 GCA_022710665.1 Methanoregula sp.
GGGCAGCCCTCTTTGGCATGCGGACACTGAACCGGAACCCGCAGCTCCTCTGGTTTACGCTCCTTGCCGGGCTTGTGCTGGCGGGAAATGCCATCGGCCAGGCGGCACTCCGCTACCTCGACTGGTTCGTACAACCCGGTGGGATCATGGAGCTTGCCCGTGACGGGTATATCCTGGACTTTTTCCTGGAGTTTATCACCATGTTCTGCCTCATGCTCTTACTGGCGGGCCTTTTTCTGGGCATTCCTTCAGAGAAAAGCGGTTCAGCCTCGTTTTTTGCGGGGCTGGCCAGAGCAAAAAAATACGCAAAAGCTATCTTCCTGTGGTCTGTTGTTCTGGCGCTCGCTGGTATGCTGCTCTTCCGTATCTGGGTGAATTTTTTCATCTGGCTGCCACCTGAATTCCAGTACCTCAATGTCTTCGGGCCCCAGTTCTTTCATTCAACGATCACCCAGTTCCCCTTCAACTGGACGCTCGACTGGAACATGGTTACCGAGATTCCGGGTTATGGAGGACGGTCGCTGCTGTTATGGATATATCCCTTCGGGGTCATGGAGGCCCTGAACTTTTCGGCGATCACCCTGATCCTGTTCATCCTGATGCCGTTTGTTGTGCCCCTTGTCGTGCTCGAGCAGAAGACCATCAGGGGAGCAGTCGCGGGATCGTCTGCCCTGATGAAAAAGGCCTGGAGAGAGGTTGCTGCCTGCGGCCTCTTTCTCGGGATGATCGTATCCGGTGTGTTCCTAACGTACCTCCTTATCCAGGCAGCATCCGGGATAGTATCGCCATTCCAGACGGTGACCTTCCATCCTCCTGATGCATGGATTGCTCTTGCGCTCCTCTACAATCTCGTACTGGTAACCGCTGCGTTCATCGTGGCAACGGTCGGGGGGATTGCAGTGCAGCATCTTTTCATCTCTGCAAAGAGCCGGCAGCTTACGCCGTCTCTGGAACCTTACTCATAATTTTTTTTTGATCCACCCCGGGCAGGTGAACCCGGGGCGAAGAGGCCGGCAGATCGCGGGGATAACTTTATATTGTAAATGTCTATACATTTACATATGAAAAAACAACCTGAAAGAAACCCTTCGGGGTTCCGGAACGTTATCCTGCTGCTCCTCCTGTCAGGAATGGCAGCCCTGCTGGTACTGCCTGCATCCGCCGATACCCCGGTAGGTAGGGGAGAAAAACCAATCGTAACGATCACCCTCCAGGGCTCGCAGAGTTATTACCTGGGGGAGAACGTGATCATGTCGGGTAAGAATACCGCTTCGGATTCCACGTATCTGTTCATCACCGGGCCCAATATGCCCGGCAGCGGGGGAAAACTCACCTCGCCCCGCCAGGCGGCAGTCAGCGGGAACCCGTACACCTTCACCCTGGTGAAAACAAATAGTGATGCAACCTGGGAATACTCGTTTTACACGGCAAATCTCCCCTTTGATGCAGGGTCGTACACCCTGTATGCCGTGAGCAGTCCCGTCGCGGTGACCCGGTTCAGCAATTCTACAACCTACGCCAACGTCAGTATCATCCTCAAAAAACCCTTCATCTCTGCGGAGATCTCCCCAAATCCGGTCATACGGGGAATGGCATTCGCGGTCACCGGATTTGCAGAGGGGGAACCGCCGGAAACCCAGATCTGGGTCATCGGTAAAAACTACATATCCACGGCGAAAAGCCCGGTAAACCCGGATGCTTCCTTCACCTTCACCGGCACTGAGGCCATGTCGGGGAGTCTCGGGCCGGGGCAGTACTGGCTCTTCGTGCAGCACGGGATGCAGAACAACCGGTTCGACATCGATGTTGACGGGGATTATGTCCGTAACCTGAACCTGAACAACGGTACGAATCTCTTCAGGATCGCCGGCCCGGGAAGCCTGCAGGGGGCAAATGCCGCAGAAGCGCTCATCGCTGCGTTCAGCGATCCTGATATGAAGAACGTGGATACCTATACCGTTATCCCGTTCCAGGTCACTGATGAGGGAAGTCCGACGCCCCTGGCACCTGCTACAACCGCTCCGGTTCACCAGACGACCCAGTCTTCCCCGCTCCAGTACGCTCTATTCGGGGCAATCGTCGTTGCAGCAGGATTTGTCGCGGTGAGGCAGCATTAATTGTTAGTATTTTTTTTGGCTCTGGAGAAATCAATGAGCAGAGGCTCCCTGGGGGCTTTTGCTCACGCTTGAGCCCCCGCCGCTGTGGCAGCCCCCTCATCACGATACCCACTCAGAAGGGTTTTTGCGATTTCCCGGTGAAGAGAAGACAATCCTATCGCAATGCGCCTTGAGGTCCCGATGGGGACAAGAATGACGCAAGGGCTTCGATCATGGGGAGAACATGAGGTTTTCTCCAGAACCCATTTTTTTTTAATGGGGCTTTAGTATCTGCCATACTGGTCGTGAACCTGAGGTTCCCCGCACCCGGCAATTGACAGAATTTTTCCAGGAGCATTCGCTCTCAATTGTGATAGGACAAGAAGACCGTATAAGGAGGGAGGTGATTGCAGTCTGGCATGCATCCCGGGGATTTGCCTAGATTTGAATGCTATATGACAGCATTTTATGTTTTCTCAACAGAATACCGTGCCCAGATGATCCCGTTACCGAGAACTTCGCTCCTAATATGTGCGAGGGGGACCTGCAGATACGGAAAACCGGCTTTTTCCGGATCAAACATCGTTGGATCCGCCTTCCCCCCGGCGAGGAACGGGTGGATCAGTACGCTGACCTCGTCAACCAGCCCCCCACCGATGAGCACGCTGTTAAGGGTTCCCCCGCTGTCAACCCGCACGGTTTCAACCCCGAACTGCCGGTTCAGCTCCGTAAGAGCTGCACGCATATCTATGCGGTTGGTACCTGAAAAGATCGCATAAATTTTCCTCTCTGCAAGGAAACGGATATATTCCTGCGGTGTCGAGGACGAGCAAAGGGCGAGCATGTCCC
>JAKLGN010000173.1 GCA_022710665.1 Methanoregula sp.
GTTTCTCCCGAGCCCCAATACCCCAGAACAGTGATAAAAAAGGTATTCGGGGTCCTCCTGCCCGGTGTCAGTCATCCAGGGTCGAGATGTCACCGGGGTCCATGCCCATCTCTTTTGCCTTCAGCACCCGGCGCATGATCTTGCCGCTGCGGGTCTTGGGCAGGGTGGCAACAAAATCGATCTCTGCCGGCATCGCGATGGGGCCGAGCGTGATCCTCACGTGGTAGAGGAGCTCGTTCTTCAGTTTATCGCTTGCCGTATGCCCGACACGGAGGATAACGAACGCCTTGATAATATTCCCTTTCACCTCGTCCGGCTTGCCAATGACCGCAGCTTCAGCAACAGCCTTGTGCGACACCAGGGCGCTCTCCACTTCGGCGGTGCCGATATTGTGGCCGGCAACAACAATGAGATCGTCAGACCGGCCCAGCACCATGATGTACCCCTCCTTGTTCTTCACGGCAAGGTCGCCGACAGCGTACCAGTTGGGTATCGTGTTCCAGTATTTCCGGTACCGCTCATCGTCCTTGTAGACCGTCCGCATCATCGAAGGCCAGGGATCCCGGATGGCGAGGAACCCCCCGGTTCCGGGCGCAACGGGTGTTCCGTTCTTGTCCACCACATCGGCAACAACACCCGGGATGCTCTTACCGGCAAAACCCGGGTACATCCGCTCCCCGATCATGGTCGTGACCATGTGCATGCCGGTCTCGGTCTGCCACCACGTATCAACAACCGGGCACCGGTTCTTCCCGATAACACGGTAATACCATTCAAACGCTTCCGGGTTCAGCGGCTCGCCAACCGATCCCAGGATGCGCAGGGAACTGAGGTTCGACTTATCCGGCCACTGCTCCCCGAGTTTCATGAACATGCGGATCGCAGTCGGGGCGGTATACAGGATCGTGACCCCGAACTCTTCCACCATCCTCCAGTACGCCCCCGGGTCCGGGTAATCCGGCGGGCTTTCCGTGATGACGATGGTTGCCCCCAGGGAAAGCGGACCATAGACAACGTACGAATGCCCGGTGATCCAGCCGGGATCTGCCGTACACCAGTAGACATCGTTGTCCTTGATATCGAACACGGTCTTGGTGGTATAATACGTGCCGACCATGTAACCACCGCAGGTATGGACAATTCCTTTCGGGGTGCCGGTTGAACCGCTCGTGTAGAGGATGAAGAGCGGGTCTTCGGCATCCATGACCTCAGGTTCGCATTCCGTCCCCGCAGCGTGGACCAGATCGTAGAAATCGATCTCCATCTCCTTGTGGATCTCGACCGGCTGGGTTTTTTCCCGCCGCAGGACGACAACGTGCTCCACGCTCGGGGCATTGATGATCGCTTCCTCGATGATATGCTTGAGCGGGATGGACTTGCCGCGCCGGAACGTCACATCGGCCGTGATCACGACCTTTGCCTCGGCACCGGTGATGCGGCTGTTGAGGGCCGCTGCACCAAACCCGCCGAATACCACACTGTGAACCGCCCCAATCCGGGCGCATGCCAGCATCGATATGATCTGCTCCGGGACCATCGGCATGTAAATGCAGACCCGGTCCCCCTTCTCCACACCCAGCGTTTTCAAACCATTGGCTACCCGCATCACTTCCCGCAGGAGCTGGCGGTAGGTATAGATCCGCTCGGTGTCATCCTCCCCCTTCCAGATGAGGGCAACCTTGTTCCGGAGGCCGTTCTGCACGTGCCGGTCAAGACAGTTAAAGGTTATGTTTGTCTTCCCGTCAACGAACCAGCGGGCATACGGATACTTCCATTCCCGTACTTTTGCGTAGGGGGAGAACCAGTGCAGTTCCCGGGCAACCCGGTCCCAGAACGCTTCAGGATCTTTTCGGAATTCATCATACGCCTCCTGGTAATCTCCTATCCAGCTGTTCTGCCGGTAGGAGGGATCGGGCGTGTAATATTTCTCGGTGAGTTTAACGCTAAAGTCGTCTGCCATGAAAAACCCCGATTTAACACTATTAATAATGTGTAATGGAAATTAAGGGTTATCGTTTCTCTCCCGGTTCCGTTCTTCGGACAGGGAAAATTGGAGCGGGTATGAGCACCCCATGAAAACAAGGAGGGAAAAAGAGGAGAACTCAGTCGTACTGGCGCCAGGTGTGATCGCATTCCGTGCACCGGAAAAACCGCACTTCGCTCTCATCAGCAGCGCGGAGTTGCCGGAGCCACCAGATGGCAAGGTTGTTTCCGCACTTAGGACACTTGATCTGGATGGTGGGCATGGTTTTGATCTTTTCATCCTCATCATCAACGATCATGATCTCGTTTTCTGTACGGTGTTTTTTTGACTGCATCCTGTCATCAGCGCCAATTTTCCTTATATACCCGCATTTCCGGCACTTCAGCTGCCCGGCAGATGATATGAGCATGGTTTTACATTCGGGACAAAACATCGCTCTACTATGCGTGATGATACAAGATTAACTCTCTTGTCTCGAGGCCGGACTCTCTCTTTTCTGGACAGGATTTTTAAGAATTACGGAAACCGGACCTCTCCTCTGCTGGGGGACGAGAATATACAAGGGTGAGTGCACATGCAGAATCCTTTTTTTGGTATCGGGCAAATAAGTCTATAATGATCGAGTACCTGGTACTGCTCTCCTGTCTTGGATTCCTTGCGTTCCTCGTGCCCGGTCGCCACCGGACCTATGCAGCAATCATCGGCTGGACATTCATCGTCATCTCCCTCTTTGCCAACCTGGACTATTATTTCGAGGAGAATAATTTCCTGTACCCGCTGATGGCAGCGCTCTCGGTTCCCTTTCTTTATATAACGGCAAAATATCTTCTGAGAGAGGATGAGCGTGCCCTGAACCTCTCACGGGCTGCTGCCGTCGCATTCATCATCTACGCCCCGTTCCAGTATATTCCGTCCGTGGGTGACTGGCTCATTGGCG
>JAKLGN010000174.1 GCA_022710665.1 Methanoregula sp.
AAAGGCAGCGGGCGGACTACCGCCCCCGTCCATGCTGTGTCTGAGGCAACGCTCGTGTATCCCCACCAGCTTTTTGCCGAGAGCCCGGCACTGGCCGAAGGCAGGCGGGTTATCCTTGCTGAAGACCCGTGGTTCTTTTGCAGGCACCGGTTCCATGCCCAGAAACTTGTCCTGCACCGGGCAACCATGCGCCGGTACCGGGATTATCTTGCAGCGAAAGGTTTTACCGTTGAATACCTTGAAACAGCAATGCTTGAAAAAAGCGCCGATGTATTCGACCGACTTAGCGGAACCGGCATTTCTGCGGTCCATCTGTGCGATCCGCTGGAAAACGGCCTGACCGATGAGATTGAGAAGACCTGTACACGCAAGGGAATCCGGCTGGTTACGTACGAGAGCCCCCTGTTCCTGTGTTCCCGTGAATACCTCCGGGAGTTTTTCCACACGGGCAGGAGGTTCTACCTCACCGAATTCTACATAGAGCAGAGAAAACGTCATTCGATCCTGCTCGAAAAGGATGGGAAACCGGTTGAGAAACGCTGGACGTTTGATACCCTCAACCGCGAACCGCTGCCAAAGAATTTCCCCGTACCTCAGGTCTGGCACCCCGCACAGAACGAGTATGTAACCGAAGCGATCAGGTACGTGCAGGATCATTTTCCGGAGGCTTATGGGGATGCCGGCGCCTTTTTTTGGCCGGTCACGTTTGAAGATGCAGATCTCTGGTTCTCCGATTTTTTAAAGAACCGGCTGGTACTGTTCGGGCGGTACGAGGACGCGATTCACCGGAACGAGACGTTTCTGTTTCATGCCGGGCTCAGCCCTTTGCTGAACATCGGGCTTTTGAACCCTAAAACGGTTGTGGATGCCGCACTCAGCCATGCGCATGACCATGATATCCCGATCACCTCCCTTGAGGGGTTCATCCGCCAGATGATCGGCTGGCGCGAGTTCATCAGGGCAGTCTATCTCATGGCAGGAAAAAAAGAGCAGACATCCAATGTCCTGGGATTAACCCGCCCGGTACCTCCCTGCTTCTGGACGGCTTCAACGGGCATCGAACCCGTTGATACCTCGATTCGGCGGGCGCTCAGCAGTGCCTACTGCCATCATATTGAGCGCCTGATGGTGCTGGGGAACATCATGCTTCTAGCTGAATTCCACCCGGACCGGGTCTATGACTGGTTCTCGGAGCTCTTCATCGATGCCTACGACTGGATGATGGTCCCCAATGTGTACGGGATGAGCCAGTTCTCCGATGGGGGGATGATGAGTTCCAAGCCCTATATATCCGGTTCCCGGTATGTGCTGAAGATGAGTGATTACCCGGACGGATCGTGGTGTGATCTCTGGGATGCCCTCTACTGGCGGTTCCTGTATGTCCACCGCGATATCTTTGAGCATAATCCGCGGATGGCCCCGTTCATTACGTACATCACCCGCATGGAAGCCGGGAAGCGGAATACTCTGATTGCAAAGGCTGAAACCTATCTCAATTCGATCGGGGCATGCGCTGGCGTTCCTGTGCCGGTGCCTGATGACGGGAAAAAGAGGAAACGCCGGTAACTGCCGGGGGGACAAAGGATCCTCATTATTTTACCAAGGGCGAGAACCACTGGATAACCGGACGTGTCCGTTCAGGGTATCTTCCCAATCTTCGCGACATACCGGTCCATAGCAAATTTCCTCTCCAGCCCCTGTGCCGTCATGGTGCGCACCATCCCGAAGATTTCCCGCTCCCCCCATGGCCGGTCGTGTTTGCCAAAACACCAGGCAATACCGGCGTAGCCGTTCGGGTCCCGCCCGTCTATCTCATATTTATTATTGAGAGAGAGTGCCAAAGCCCAGGCCTCCTGCGGTGTCGGGCTCCACTCCAGGATCTTCTTGCCCCAGTACATCCGCATATATCCCTGCATCTTCCCGGTTTTTACCATCTCCTGCTGGGCGGCATTCCAGTATGGATCATGGGTTGCTGCCCGCTCCAGATCAGCGGCCGAGTACACGTACTCCCGCTGGTCGCCCTGGTGGAGCAGCAGGGTTTTCTGTGCCCAGGCCGGGAGCGAGGCAAAGGAATCGTACTGATCGTGATATCGCACAAAATTGACCGCAAGTTCCCGGCGCACGATCAGCTCTTCGAGAAAGGCCGGCGTGCCACGCCCCCCGTGTTCCTGCGCAAGGAGGGCGAGCGTTACCGGGGACACCTGGCCGAAGTGGAGGTACGGGCTCATCTCCGAGCTGCCCATGCCCCCCGGATCATTGCGGTTCTCGGCAAAATCGTCAAGGCGTTGTGCAATGAATTCAGAGAAGCGCCGGTCCGCTTCCCCACTCCCGCCCCGGAATACCCGTGACGCAGGAACCGTCCGGTCAATTTCCAACCGGGACAGGATCGCATCGGTTGTTTCTCCGGCAAGCGTGGGAAGGTCAAGCGTGAGCGAGGAACGCCCGGGGCTGCCCGTTTCCACCGGGTGCAGGAACCGGTCCAGCAGGCGGTCAATCCTGCGCCGGAGTGTTGCTGCCGAGTATTCCGCTTTCTGCGACGCGGTTTCAACCGGCACCACGACATTTCCCTCGACCTGCACCAGCGGGCACCGGCAGTGTTCCGCAGCGAACCGGTACATGGCCTGCTGGGGTCTCGTGTAGCCCCGGTCGACAACAACCAGCGCTGCATCCCGGGCAAGCGCACAGGCTCCCTCCTGCGGGGATTCCGTCCTGAGGATAAAACGGATACCGAGGCTCTCCAGTGACCGGTCAACGTCGGTCAGCCCTTCCACCATGAACCGGAAGTGCCGGAGGTTCGCTTCAGGATAGCTCTGGTCGAGCCCGAAGTAGACGACAAGCGGGAGGGTTGCCCGGTCCGCCCGCTCAATGGCATACCGGAGCGCCGGGTTGTCTGTGGTGCGGTGCGAAGACTGCATCCAGT
>JAKLGN010000175.1 GCA_022710665.1 Methanoregula sp.
GCGCCCTCCACTTCGGAGCTTCTCTGATGCAGGCAGGATACATTAAGGTTTACTGATTCGGGTTTCGGAGATTGGTTTACCGAGGGGTGCCCTTTTAGGCGGCAGAGTCCATCGTAATCTGATGTAAAAATAATCTCGTTTGTTCAATGGATTCCACAGTTCTGACGATCTATGAGGTCAAATACATATTACTTCAGTTGCACCGTTACCCCGTACACCCGCTCAACGGTCTCGGCGTGGACAAAGAAACAATCCTCAACTGTCATCAGCCCGGACCCGACAAGCTTGTTCGTGAACCGGGGTACTGATTTTGGTCCGATTACTGCCCCGGGCCGGGAGTTTTCGTCCATGTAATCACTTTCCATGGTGAAGCGGCGGTGCTCACGGATCAGTTTGGGAATGTCTTCCTGTTTTGCGATCAGCGACGGGTGCAGGGGTGTATCCGGCGTAGCATAGTGCTTCACTACCCGTTCGACCGGCAAATGAGCCACCCCCGCCATCTCTATGAGATCCGCACAGGGGCCGCTCTCGGCATGGATCTGGAGCGCGCAGGTACATTCTGCAGCCAGGTGAAGTGCATGGGCGAGGACATTGTTCGATGCCGCCATCAGATCCTGGCTGACATCGTAGTGAGGACGGCCGCTCTTGAGGGCAACCGCTTTGCCCTCACTCACGTACGTGGCAGCGCACTCGAGACCGGCTTTCATCACGTCGGTTGCCTCTGGAATGGACATCCGTTCTGCAAGCCTGCTGATCTCCGCAGGATGCACGCCGAGAACCGGGAAAACCGTCAAACCCGTTTCGCGGGTCATCTCCGCGACCCGGAGCGTCTCGTCAAAGACCGTTGCATAATCCGCCCCGCACGAAGGGATCACTCCAAGGGACCATGATGGCTTGGACACGAGGAAGAGGTGCGTCCCTCCCACCCGTAGAAAATCCTTCGCTGCTGCAATGCCCCTGCCATTCACCGGATCGATATGGATATGATCGTCAGTGACGGGATACGCGGGGGATCTCATTGCACTCCTCCAGCCTCATGAACGGGTATCCTTTCTCCGGTGCGAGGCGGGCACGGCAGTAGGAAAATCCTACACGGGTGACAATCTCGACATCGAACATGAGGCCGGAAAGCTCGCTGTAACCGAACCTGTTTTCCGTCATGAGGCCTCGGTCCAGTTTTACGGAGATCCTCTCGACAAAGGGCTGGAGGATAACAGCTTTTTCAATAGCGGACTCAATACTCTTGGCTGACTGCCGGCTTATGGGGGTTCCTACCCACTGGTGGTAGAGGGCGCCCAGCTTAATCCCTGCCTCGAAAATTGCCTGCTCACGGTCACTGGTCATGTCCTTTCCCTCAGATCAACTGGATAATGCCGTTTTTCGGTTCCATTGCTTCACCATGCCTGAGCAGCATCTCGATCCCCTCTTTCACTTTTTCCCGGGCGAACCCTTTCCCGCTGACTGCGTCGATAACCTGGTCGATCCCTGCCCGTCTCCCTTCCCCGCCGATATCGCGGATGGCATCCTTGATTACACGGACAATATCCCTCTTTTCTTTCGATATACCGGTAACAACCTTGTCGATATCGAAGGTCCCCGTCCGTGCATCATAGGCAATCTGGCGCAGGCAGGCATCTACGATATGGATGACGCGCTCGGCATCACTCTGCTCGATTGTATTGGACAACCGTATCCGTGCACTCGCTTCTGCTAGCCGGACCAGTGCCTCCAGCTGGCGCGCGGTTACCGGCACCGGTTTATTGGGCTCGGCAATGCCTCTCAGTTTCAGATAGTAATTTACCAGCGCGTCTTTTGCATCGGAAGAAAGCATAGGGAAACACGAGCGTTTAGAATACGCAACATATTTCCGGAACAGGGAAGGATCGATATCCGGCATCACGGGTTTGAGTTGTTCGAGAATGTATTCGTCAGTAATCCCGGGAATGGGTGTCTTTTTATGCTGCGCGATGAGTTCACCGGTACTATGTGCCTTAAGGATATGTTCGGCGATGGCCAGGTCCCGCTTCTGTTCCGGCTGATCGGTCATGATAAAGATGAGATCGAACCGTGACAGGAGTGAGGGCGGCATATTGATCTGATCAGAGATGTCCCCGAACATATCGAACCTGCCGTATTTCGGGTTTGCCGCACCGAGAAGGGCGCAGCGTGATTTGAGGGTCGCCGTTATGCCTGCCTTCGCCACGCTGATGGACTGCTGCTCCATGGCCTCGTGGAGGGCAGAACGGTCCCCTTTCTCCATCTTGTCCATCTCATCAACTGCTGCAACCCCCATGTCGGCAAGTACAAGAGCACCGGCTTCCAGCGTCCACCGGCCTTCACCAAACTCGTCCTTGACTGCTGTTGCGGTGAGTCCTGCAGCAGTGGAGGACTGTCCGCTGGTATATATTGCCCGCGGCGAGAGCTTGACGACATACCTCAGCAACTGGCTTTTCGCAATACCCGGGTCCCCTATGAGAAGGACGTGGATATCCCCTCGCAGCCTGCTTCCGTCAGGCATCTCTTTTGCGATGCCTCCGAAGAGCTGGAGGGCTATTGCCTGTTTCACGTCCTCGCTCCCGTAAATCGTGGGAGCGACAGAATGGGTGATCATCCGGTAAATCATCGGGTCCGTGCTCAAATTTCGGATCTCATCCTCTGCCGTTTCGTCTATCTCGACTTCTTCGAACTCTTTTTCAGCGATCTCGATGGAGTTGCATTCAAGGAATATATCAAAGACAGTACTTTTCTCGCCTTTGACAACCCGCTGCATCGAACGGAGGATGCCGTTGATGATTACCCGGTCCCCAGGAGAGACCTTTCCCGAAAGGTCGTCCGTAACGTCAACGTCCAGCGTCTGGGGCTGTTCACCCCCGCGCAGGCCTTCCGGGGATTCCTGGATCCGCAGTTT
>JAKLGN010000176.1 GCA_022710665.1 Methanoregula sp.
GTTTTTGCCCAGCGAGGCCCCGACGAGGCGGCCGAGCGACCCCCAAAGGGGGGGGGCTTGCTCATTTTTTTGATTGTTTTGTGAAATTATTTGGGATAGGACCGTGCCAGTCCATCTGGTACGCGTGTGCCCCGACAGAGCGGTGATAATCATGGGGACCTCCTTTTTCCCCTTGTAGTATGGCGCCATGGTCTCACGAAAGAGAACATCTCCGCTGTTCCGGCCGGGAAAAGCTGCCGGGAGGGATCTTTGGATGTTTTCCTGCATATCATACCTGGTGAAAGAGCGGTGTTTTTAAGGAGGCCCGGGTGCAGGTCTGCAGGCTGCACCTGTCCGAGATCTTTTAAGATCCCTGCTGCACTGCCCGGACCCTGGACGGGGGCAGGGATCCTTGTCCTATCTGCCCGGAATTTTTCCCTGCCATTCCTTGGGTCACCCCGGCCTGCAGGGGATCCGGCAGGCCCGGATTTTTCCCTTTGAACATCACCATTCATAGCATGGCATGCAGGGCAGGGAACCATGAGCTCGTTTAAATCGTTCAAAAAACGTGCAGAAGGGATCATGAGTGATGTCTATGCGCTCTACCTCGCCCGGGGCGATCCACGCATCCCCTGGTATGCAAAAGCCATCATTGTCCTGACCGTGATCTATGCCCTGAGCCCCGTTGACCTTATTCCGGATTTCATTCCCTTTGTCGGCTATCTCGATGACCTGATCATCATACCGGCCGGTATTGCGCTCGCCGTCCGCCTCATGCCAGCCAATGTCTGGGAAGAATACCGGGGCCGGGCACAGGAGGGTTTTGCCGGCATCCGCCTGAACAGCTGGGAAGGACTCCTGATCCTGCTCTTCATCATGCTGGAAGTCTGGTGGATCCTGGCGCTCGGCCTTGTCCTGTTCATCCTGGGCGGGCTCCTCGCGATCCTGCTCTTCCCGTCCCAGGGCCTTCTCAACATCGGTTCTGTCCTCGGGATCACCGGGCTCTTCATCCTCGCTATCACCGGCGTGATCTTCCGGAGAAGGTTGCAAACCTGGAGAACTACGGCACAGTCCCTGCAGAAAAAAGATCCCGGCCTGCCGTAAACCGGGAGGCTGCGCAGCAAAACAGGTGCCGGGCGCGGCGGCAGTTCCCGCGAGAAACCCTTGCAGGAGATCCTGTTCCGGATCGCACGGGAGAATCAGGAAGAACCAAAAATAAACGGAACGTTATTGGCCCCAGAAAAAAGAGCGGGCTCCTGCGCTCACGGGAACCGGGCTCGCCACGCTTGCCATTCGGATATCCCAATCAGCCAAGGGATCATTCAACCCGGAGAATCTCCGGGTAGGATAACCTGAGCACCTGATCAAGATGGGTGAAGGCTTTGGTATGGTCGATATAGACCCGGAACTTCCCCCCGGCCGTGGTGGTAATGATCATGGACCCGGCAAGGAGTTTTGGTTTTTTCAGTTCGATACGGGTGATATCCTTTCTCCACACCTCGAACACTTTGTGATCTTCAAGTTCGTCAATGGTTCGCGGCCGGGTATCGACATTCGTCCCGAAGAGTTCACCAAGGATGAAGGTCCCGAAGGTGATACTGTCGTTCCGTCGTGCATCCAGGTACGGGTTGTAGATCACAAACAACCGCTGGTTTGTGACGTAAACGCCATACCCTCCGACCGCTGAGCCGATTGCTCCGGCTATGGCACCGCCCATGCCATTGTCGGTAACCTTGAGAATGATGCTGGAGACCCCGCCGATATAAATCTCCTCTTCGGTCTGCTCCCGGCCTTCGGGTACCGGCTGATCCGTGCTCACCAGGATTGACTGGACCGCAGCTATCATCGATCCTTCTGCATTATAGATGCCGGCCCCCTTGCTCCAGAGTTTCACCGCTTTTCCCTTGATCGTAACCGCTTCGGGATCGCTGTTGAACACATCCCCGTCATGGGTGATACCAAGAGATCTTTTGATCTTCATGTCGTGCGGAGAACTGATCACATAATCGATCAGCATGGGTCTTCGTTCCCCGCAGAGAACAAGGGCATGCGAAAGATTGTCTTTGCCGATCATTTCTGCTGCCGGTACACCGGTGAGTTCCACGATTGCATGGTTCCAGGCAATGATCTTGCCGGTACGGTCAAGGGCAAATACCGGGTACTGGACATTCTCGACCGAGGCTGCCAGCTCGGTAAAATAATCCTTCACCTTTTTCTTCTTTTTGGGAGGCAGAGATGCATCCCGTGGGGGTAAGGCCACTTTTTGTATCACGGGTTCCGGCTGGACCCTGGGTTCCTCCATGGCGTAGAGCTGAAGAGAGGACAGGGAGACAATGCCGGCAAGGTTTGTCAGCAGCGCGGTATATCCCGTGATAGCACCGGAATTATCCGTGTTCGCCCGGTAATTCCCTAAAAACACCTTCAGTGAACCATCATCAAGCCTGACATGGTGCAGGATGTGGATGGCGGGATTGTTTATTGTCAGCGATGTGAGGTGACCGAGGAATTCATCCCGTTCATCATCAGCAAGGATTGAAAAGAATCCCCGGGAGCCTATGGCATTCTGGGAGATTTCCTGGTTAAAGGAGCGGTTGGTGAACAGGAACTGGCCATCCCTGTCAAAACCGCAGATGGGAACGAGCTGGTTTTCTATCAGGGACCCGGAGGGAAGGCCGGCGTCAGCAGGAAGGCATGGTTCCGGCCGGTTGTTGTACCGGTTCCTGATCATATCCAGAACCTTCGGGATCTCATCGGTAAAACCGGTTCCTTTCTGGAGGTAGTAATCTCCCCCGTTGTTGAGGGTATCGATGATTACCCGGGAAAGGTGACGTCCGGTGCATATGATAAAAAAGGCATTGTCTCCCCGCGAACGGATCTCCCGCAGCAATTCAATACCATCCATACCCGGCATCGAG
>JAKLGN010000177.1 GCA_022710665.1 Methanoregula sp.
GTCGGGACGATGCCACACGCGTTCGTGATGTGCTACAGGAGACCGGAGGACGCGTGGCGGGCATTTGACCGGAGCGCCCCCACATCTGTTCCCCGGATCATGCTTTGCGACACATACTGCGACGAAAAGTCAGAGTCCCTGCGGGCCGCGGAGTGCGGAGCAAACGCAGTCCGTCTCGACACGCCCCGCTCTAGGCGAGGGAACATGCGGGCGATCATCGAAGAGGTGCGCTGGGAACTCGATTCCCATGGTTTTGAGGAGGTGAAGATCTTCCTCTCCGGGGGTGTGACACGGGAAGATGTTATCGCATACCGTGACTGCGTGGACGCGTTCGGCGTCGGGGGTGCCATTGCCAATGCACCGGTGATCGACTTCGCTATGGACATCGTGGAGATTGAGGGGGAGCCAAAGGCAAAGCGGGGGAAGCGGAGCGGGGTGAAGCAGGTGTATGCACAGAAGGATGGAAAACACGTGGTATTGCCGGTGTCGCGGAAGAGCCCCGGGGGTGCAACACCCCTGATAGAGAGTTATATCAGTAAAGGCGATGTTGTTCAGGACTCCTGGATGCAGGATGCACGGAAGCGGGTGACCGTTTGGAGGGAGCAAGTATCATCGTTTCCTGAAAAATGTGCACTGTAGAAAAATTGCGAAAAACAAATTGCCACGAGAATTACCTTGGGACCACAGGTGCTCGCCGCTCGTCGGGGCTCGCCCCGTGGAGCCGGACGGGGGTACGTTACTCTTATGAAACATTTTGCCCGGAATAGGGGTCACGGGGGCTTGCCTCCCCTGTGGGGGGTGTGGGGGTCACCTTCCCATATCCCAAGGAGCAAAGGGCAAATGTTTTCTAACCCTTTTTTTCCCTGATAATCCACCGCCGGCCCCATCCCTGCTTAACACGGATAACATCCATGGATTCCATTTCAGGTTTTTTTTTAGAGGGGGACTTAAACAATTCTTTTAACCTATGCGATCCTAGTAATTAGGAGCGGGCTGGTAGATCAGTGGTAGATCGCTTCCTTGGCATGGAAGAGGCCGCGGGTTCAATTCCCGCCCAGTCCATTCCGTTTTTTGTCACGTGCAGCCGGCTGGAAAGCCACTATTCCATTTTTTTAAAACAGAATATATTCCCAAGTGAACTCTAAAAGAGAGGCCGAATCGCCCGCGTTCTATTTAAGATGTCAGGGTGACCACTCACATACCATGCGTATCCGCGACCTGATCCTGCCGGAAGACAAGGTTTTTTTTACCCTGTTTGCGCAGATGGCGGAAAAAATCACCGAGGCTGCCACCACGCTGAACGAGATAACTCATGAACTGCCCGGAGGAACAGAGAAGGGACACCGGGTACGCCAGATCGAACATCAGGGTGACGAGATCACCCGGAAGATATTTGAACAACTTGACGAGTCCCTTATCACCCCGCTCGAGCCAGAGGAGATCTCCCGCCTTGGACCGGTCCTGGATGATGTGCTTGACAAGATCGACTGGGTGACACACCAGATCTGTAATTACGGTATTCCGGGATCCAATGACGTACTCAAGGAATACTCCTACCTGATCCTCCTCACAAGCACAGAGATCTCAAAGGCCATTCAAAGCCTGTCCAGCCTGAAAAATCCCGATGACGTGAAAATTCATGCCCTGGAGATCAGCCGGCTCTACAACCTCTCCACAGAGCTCCTTTCGCGGGCCATCCTTGAACTGTTCAAGACCCAGGATCTCCTCATCATCATCAAACTCAAGGATATCTATGAAGGGTTGGCGAAAGTGATGGAGAAATGCAACGATGTCGGCCATGCCCTCAGTGACATCGCTATGGCACATGCATGACCAACATGGAACCGCTCATCCTGTTTGGAATAATCCTTGCCCTTGCTCTGAACTTCGTCAATGGGCTCAATGACGCAGCGCATTCGATTGCAACTGTGGTAGCGACAAAAGCACTCTCCCCGATACGTGCGGTGATTGCTACAGCTATCTGCAACGTGGCCGGTCCGTTCCTGTACACCACGGCGGTTGCGGCAACCATCGGTACGGCAATTGTTGCAAAAAGCGGGCTTACCCCGCTCTCACTCATCTCAGCGATGGGTGCTGCCATCGTCCTGGTATTCATCGCAACCCAGGCCGGAATCCCGATATCCAGCAGCCATGCTCTGGTAGGCGGCCTTCTTGGTGCCGGTATTGCCGCTGCTGGCTTTTCGGCGGTGCTGCTTCCCTCCTTCGAGAGCGTAGCAGATGTAATATTCTTCGGCCTGCTCGGGGCGTGCGCCGGAGCTATCTGCCTTGGCCTGCTCGTAGCATCGTTCAAGGAAGATGTATGGTTCGGGGCGTTGCTGGGGGCGGTTTGTGGGGGATCACTCGTCATTCCAGCCCTGATATTCCTGGGCTCAATCCGGATCTCCGGACTCCTTGGCATCATCCTGTTCATCTTCATATCACCAATCATCGGCATGGTTGGTTCATTTGTCTTCGACATCCTCATATCCCACCTGTTCCGCCACTCCCGGCAGAACCGTATGAGGAGGATATTCCAGCCGCTCCACGTGCTGGCCTGTCTTGTGCAGGCAACAGCCCACGGGGCAAATGACGGCCAGCACGCGGTCGGTGTTATTACCGCCATCCTCGTGTCATCGGGTGTCCTGATGACATTCGATGTCCCGTTCTGGGTTCTCCTGTCCTCAGCACTGGCAATCGGGCTTGGGACCTGTTTTGGAGGGTGGCAGGTCGTGGACAAGATGGCAAAGGACATCACCAGGATCCGCCCGTATCAGGGATTCTGCGCTGCCACGATGAGCAGCGCTATGCTTGTCATGGTCT
>JAKLGN010000178.1 GCA_022710665.1 Methanoregula sp.
GCTCGGGAGCCTGTTATTGATGCGGCTGTCTGATGAGGCGAAGAAGAAGGGAATGTGCATGCTGGTCGCGAACATGTCATCGAAAAACCCGGTGAGCATCCGGTTCCACAAGCGCCACGGGTTCACTGAGGCCGGCATCCTTAACGGTGTCGGTGAGAAATTCGGGGAAACCTTCGGGATCGTCTGGATGCAGCGGGTGGTGGAGTAAACCCGGCATATGACGGAGCCGGAGAATCCAGATTGGGGGATGGCAACCTGGTGAGCAACCAAGGTACCGGACCAGTGGTTTACCTGGCCAGGTTCAGCCCCGCCTGGCGCCGGGCAAAGCCCTGAAGGGAGGAAAGGCCCCAGGTTTTGCCTCCTGTTCTCTGGGGCGTTTTTATCCAAAAGAGATTACCTGCATCCAGAATAATCCCCCACCTCTCATGCAGCCATCTCCTTCCCACGGGGTATACTGAGAATTCCCCAATGCCAAAAAGCCCGGTTTCCAATCGGGCAATTCCGGCTTTTTAAGAAAGGTGATTGCTTTCTTCGAGCCCTCAGTCATTCCTTAAGCCCCGTAAGGAGACTCCTTTTCGGGAGAGATTCGCCACCCTTGCGCCAGCCCGCCAACGATGGGCTCAATCGCGCATGCGATTCCTCGGTAATTACCGGTAAGTCCTATTCTGACAATAGTGCAGAAGATCCCTGTCAACCTGACTGCTCCACGGGGCGAGCCCCGGCAGGCGGTGAGCACCCGTAGCCCATTCCCAATCCGATCTCAGGGAGCTGCAATTTGATTGGAGTCAGTGGTCGTAATTACGCAATCGCCTTATTGTTGTATGGAGAATGGAAAAATCTCCCGTAATTCTCTCCCTGTGCCAGCCTGTTCAGAATCCCGGTTGGTCCCCCGATGTTATCTCATCAAGCGTTTCCCTCGTGAGCCGGCCTTTCTTTCCGATCACATTCCCGCTCCTGATGGTGAGCACCCGGGATGTCATCACATAACTCTCACCGAACAGGTCGAGCCCTCCGGTAACAAAATCATCTATCGTGAGCGGCAGGCAGGGTGCATCGGTTGGCGGCCGGCTGCTGACCGGGCAGATACGGATCCTGCCGGGTCCTTCTGTACCGATCACCACGACGGGCCGGGTCTTGGGTGCGGTCCGGCCATCCAGTGCAACCGAAGCGAGAAGAACATCGCCCCGGACATACTGACCCATACAGTACCTGTCCGGTGCAAAAGAGCATAAGACGTTTGACAGGCCGAGGGAAAAAAGGTGACAACGGTCAGATCCACACGAGGATCGTCTCCACCAGGGTGCTCCCGGTAGAACCAGTGCTCATCGTTCCTCTGGTCTCGATCACCATAACGCAGTACTCACACAGGCTACCCCGAACCGCGGATTCGCGCAGGAATCATTGCGCATACCGGAAATGATACCAGGAAATACTCTCCCGTACCTGAAGATCATGGTCAGGGTGATTGTGCGGGTCCGGTACAGATTCATCCTGACCGTGCTGAACGGGTACTTAAAAAAAAGAAAAAATAAACGGTACCGGTCAACTCGCGTCTGCTTTCTGGAGCAGGACACGACCCTTTGAGGTCAGCCTGAGCACGATCTCGCTGGAGGATTTCCCCCCGTCGAGAAACCGCTGGGAAAGGAGGAGACGGATACTGGATCTGATGCCGCTTTCCCCGTGTGTGGGGAGCAGCTTCTGGACCACATGGCCGATATGGCAGCCCTGCTTGTCGGATACTGCCTGGAGAATGTCGATATGGATGGGATCAGGTTCAAAGACCTGCGGGACTTCAAAGGATATGGCTTCCACAGTGTTACCTCTTAATCGGAATTCCCGGTTCCCGGTTACCGATGCCGGATACCTGGAACAGGTTATCATATTCCTATAGGCTGTTTGACATTAAGTAACCATTCCTATAAAAACCGGATAATATGTTCTCCTGCAATTTCCGGAATCTTAGCGTCCACCAGGTGATGCCGGAGAAGGCGGGGCAAGGGGGGGTATTTCACGATGGCCGCACTCAAGGCCGGGAAAATGAACTGGTGTTGGGAGATACCGACCCCATTTTTCTGATTCCGGCAACCCATACAGTCCCTGAATACCGGCAACTGCCCGGGGTCTGTCAGGTTCCTTACCCATGCGATTGGTTTTCCTTACCTTCACCGTCCGGATCTTTGGTGCAATTGTTGTCCTTCCCGTGACTGGAAGTGCCAGCCCGGTGGCATGAGAAAATGCATGGGTTTTTCCTGTTTTGAGGTACAGGATCGGATCAGGAAAAACTTATGAGGATCACGCGACTCTATACGGGAACTGACAACCAGTCGCATTTCGAAGACATTGAAGTGCCGTTTGAGTCCCGGGGGGACTTTGGCCTATTTACCCTGCCGGACCCGTCCAAGGCGGTCTTCTTCAGGGAGATCCCGGCGGGTTATGAATACCCATGGCACTGCGTTGTCTGCCGGGAATATGTTGTCATGATCGACGGGACCGTGGAAATCGGAGTGGGAAGCGGTGAGAAACGGGTGTTTAAGAAAGGAGATGTCCTCCTCGCGGAGGACCTGACCGGGCAGGGGCACTGGACCCGGGTTGTTGGGAAAAAGCAGTGGCGGCAGGTATTCGTCACCCTCCCGTGATCTGAACATCCGCTCCCGGAAATCTTTTTTATAGAGTGGCGGGCAATACTGCCTTCAATGAGTGTATCCATATGTGGTTTGAAGTCCTGAATCTGATTCTCGGTATCGCGTTTGGTTTTTTCCACAAGGGGAAGGAAGACTATTACAGTCTCCTGAAAAACGGGGTGATTGTCGG
>JAKLGN010000179.1 GCA_022710665.1 Methanoregula sp.
CACACAACCCGGGGAGCCGCCCGCCCGGCCGGGAACGGCAGCCGTCCCTGGAGCGATCGCCCGCAGGGATGGACAGCCGCGTCCCGGCGCATAGGGCGGGATGACGGCTATTCGGAGAAAAGGGCGGGAACACCCGCAGTACCGGCCGCTGCCGGCAGGAACGCATGCACGCCCCGCGGAATACTACGGCACCAGCCGGGAACCGTGCGGTCCGGAAGCCCGGGCCCGCCCGGCAGGACCCCGCGGTGCCGGAGCAGGGTGCAGAGCAGCACCAGCTGGAGCACAACGAGGGCTGCCAGCTCCTCCGCCTCGCGGAGGGCATGGCCGGCCGCCACCAGCCGCAGCGTCATCGTGATGCAGAGTTCGCGGAACGTTTTCATTATTTTTGTGTTCTCAATAATCGTGGATATATAGTATTCGGTCCGGGAGAGTGGTCCCGAGAGCATTTCCACTGGAGGAGTGGTAGGGAGCGCACCGGTTGGGCAACGATCACGGAGGGAGGAGCCCGCCACCCCTTCATCCTGCGGACCCCCGCCTCCCGGGAACCGGATGGGACCCTCCTCACCCGGCCCGTCCCTATACAAGCACCCCGGCCAGCCGGTACCCGCTGCACACGGCAGCGGTAGGGAACAGGAAAGAGCACAGGCACACGACCGGCAGGTTCATCTTACAGCCCGGTATACCTCCGCTTTAGGCCCTTCCGTGCGTGCAGCCCGGCACGATGATGAAGATCACGAAGGCGAGTGCGGCAAGGGAGGCGGGCAGGGCAGGGCAGCGGGCGGGGTCGCCGGGGGGCATGAGCGGGTGTTGGCGGTGGAAGGGGACGGGGGTTGCGGGAGAAGGTGGCTGATCAGGAGCATGACGTTGGATGAGATCACGGATTGTTATGCAGGGAAGAGCGGGTTTTTATCTTCTGACAAGCATCCGGATTAATTCATCCTTTGATAGTCCCTTCCAGATCGCAACCTTTGAAAGGATGTCGTTCAGCGTCCCGGGCGCAATCTCATCGTGCAAGGGAATGGTAATTGTGTGCTCGCCGGCAGGTGTGACACATGTAAGCTGGGCATGGCTGCCCCGCTGCCGGACAATATGATAATCCAGTTTTCAAAAAGACCCTGACGAGATCTTTTCCGCTAACAACCGGCAGCCCGGGCAACAGTACCTACCTCGGTCTCGGAAATCGTGAGAATACGGATATTCTCCCCTTTGCCCAGTTCTTCTTCAAAGTGGAGTTCGACGGCCTCACGGATATTTGCCATCAGCTCATCGAGCGTCTTCCCCTGCGTGAAGATATCGACACCGATGCCCCTGCTGCTCCAGTATTTGCCTTTGGAATAAATTTCAAATTTGATAAGCATGAGAGCACTTCCGTGATAAGGTTAGGTACTGTTCTTTCCAGGGGGCGATAATTCTTTTGGAGCGGGAATTTTCCGGGATTATCCCTTAGCTAGGGAGGCGGGCAGGGTGATGAGCCAGGACAGCGGTGCGGGCGGGGGCGCCGGGGGGCATGCGTGGGTGTTGGCGGCCGGAGGGGACAGGGGATGCGGTGGGAAAGTGATTCTTTTTCTTAACGCTCATCAGGGCTCGAAGCGCTTCTGACGAATCACTTCTCAAATCCGCCCTTCATATGAACGGCAGATACTCAGCCCCACAACCAGCGTGGGCCGGGCCCGAAGTTGTTCTGTGCAAGAAGGGTGTTGAGTGAAAATTTCTAACAGCCCGGGATACTTTGTCAGATCCGATCCGGTGTGGCGGCCGGATAGACGATTTCGTGAAGTGCCATTGTGATTGAATCCTGCGTTTTATTGGGGAGGTTAAGGATCCCCATGGGAGTGTGCGGGGGATTGTGCCGGGGAAACAGACAGGGTAAACCAGAATCACGTCGATTTTGATCGCGAGGGTGCAGATTTCCGGGAGTTCTTCTTCTCCTGTCTTCGCATTATTTCCTTCTCCCGTTCAATCTCTTCGATCAGTTCCCGTTCACTGGGCAGATAAAGTTTATACCGCGATGCAAAGAGCTGGCTGTTGTCATTCAGCGCTGAATACCGGACCACCGTTTCATCTTTTTCCGTGCAGAGAATAATACCGATTGTCGGGTTGTCTCCTTCCGTTTTTATCCGGTCTTCAAACAACCGTACATACATATCCATCTGCCCGATGTCCTGATGGGTCAGCTTTCCGGTTTTGAGATCGATGAGCACAAAACACTTGAGGATGAAGTGGTAGAAGACAAGGTCGATGTAAAATTCCGATGTTTCAGTACTGATCCTGTACTGGCGGGACACAAATGAGAATCCTTTACCCAGTTCCAGGAGGAACTGCTGCAGCTTGTCAATAAGCGCCTGCTCAAGATCCCGCTCCAGGTATGAAGAGGATGCCGGGATTTTCAAAAATTCCAGCACATACGGGTCCCTGATGAAATCCTCCGGGCACCCGGTCAACGGCTGCATCTCTTTCTTTGCTTCAGTTACCACCGCATCCCGGTCGCGGCTTGCAATCAGCCGTTCAAAATAGAGGGAGTCTATCTGTCGTTCGAGGGCACGGACGCTCCAGTTCTGGCTTATTGCTTCGCCGATATAATATCCCCGGGCGGCGGGGTTCTCCACCCGCATCAGGAGCCGGTAATGCGACCAGCTCAATTCGGCACACACTGTGTACCCTTTTCTGGCAACCGGAATATCGCCATCCTGACAACCATCAGGGAATGCCAGGAAGAACTTCCGGAAGTTCTTCAGGTTCGTAG
>JAKLGN010000018.1 GCA_022710665.1 Methanoregula sp.
TGATAGTTCTCGATGGACCAGCAGATAGCCTGAAGGTTCTTCCTGTCCTGATGGTCCATGGTCCGGAAATTGGAGGCCCAGAACCTGTTTTTTCCCGTATTTGTTAACCGTATGAATTACGGGGACGACCCTATATTTTTTCATGTGGACAGTCATGCCGTCGTCCGGGATCTCCAGATCAGAAACCGGTCGGTTCTCTGTATCGTCAGGATTCACCATTCTGTTCTTTTTTGATGCGGGAAAACCAGTTCCAGCAAAGTTTGGTGACGCACTTCAGATTATCGATACCGGAATACCAACTGTCAAACATGACAAAACAGGGTTGAAATCCCCTGGCAGCTGCAGTCGTAACCATCTGACGAAAATAATCGTTCTTCGACATCACGTCACCATCTTTGTCGTAAACCGGTAATCGAAGAGAAGGGTATTGACCCCATCGGTCCAGAACAGAGTATTGAGGCCGATCCCTTTTTACGATTTTGTGATGCTTCCCGCTCCACTGATAATAGGTCAGTTCAATGTGTTTCAAATGGATATTATCGATGACGGTATCGTCAAGGATCAACCAGCCGCTCCGCTTCTCTACAAACTGTTTAACCTCGTTCCACAACGTCTCAGGTGTCAGTGACTGTCTTGTCAGAAACCGGTTGATTTTATCGTGCGCTATTACCAGAACATTCTCGGAATAACATTCCGCTGCCTTCACGCACGATACATCGCATTGTGCTGCTACGAGAAAACTGATGTAATATAAATCAGTTATCTTTCGGGTCGTTGCCACTACGGTATCCTTTGCCGTCAAACTATTTTGATCTGCCGGTTTGTTCACACTGTTGTGTAAGTCCTTTCAGGGAGGGAGTGTGGGTTGGGGCGATCACATCTGATTTACAAATTACATGGGTCGTCTATTTCAGGATATGAGATATGGAAGGGGCTGACATAGTAGTAATCCATGGACAACGAGCTGAATTTGACAACGACACTGATCCTCCAACAGGAGAAGATTAAGCAACCGCGGGCAGTCCAAGGGGATGATTCTTCAGGAACAACAGCAGGATCCCAAAAAAATGCTCATAACCGGTAACCATAGATCCGCTTCACGCGGTGGGCAACCGTTTTCCAGCCCTCTTTGCGCATGAGCGGGCCGTCGCGAAGTTTCAGGTGGGATAGTTTAAACCGTTTTCCGGAGACGGTATACATTTCCCCGACCACGAACGGCTGTTCGCCGTCACATTCCATGTAGACCGGTATGGTCTTCCTGCCGTCGTGGATCGAGATCTTGACTACGACGTTCTCAATGGCACGTGTCCAGAGGGTGGTGATGTCAGGAGCTTTTGCCCGTTGTACCCGTTTTTCACCGCATTCGATGCCTGTTATTTCCACACCGAACGCATCGTCGCCGCACTCGGCAACCATATGGTCCTCCACGGAACATTCATCTTCTTCGGCAAGCTCGATAGTGCAGACCTTTGATGTGCCTTCCCTTGATACAATCGTTTTTACCAGGAGAGCCGTTGGTTCGCGCTCTTTTCGGATCCGGTGGTGGTGGCCGCAGTTCGTGCACCGGACAAGCAGGTCGCGTGATTCGGCAACCACCTCATGCTCGGTCTCATCTTTGCACCCGGGGCAGCTGGCGGTGATAAACATTGAATATGCATGGCAACCCTCACCTAATAAAGCATGGAGGCGCAGGAGATCATCCGGTGCCGGGGGCACCCGCTTGTCCTTGGCACGCACCCAACCACGTTCGAAGTGACCTGCGGGGACCACCTCACCAGGAACGGGAACTGTATCATCGGGATTGGAGCGGAGAAGGGCTGTGCCGGGCTTTCACCATCATTTCGTTCTGTACTTGCTCATGATGATGCAATCCTCATAACCCGTTTCGTATGCAACGGGATTGTGGCAGAAGTCCGGTCGTGCGGGTCATCGCAGTTCACCCTCAACCACCCAGAGGATATGGTCTGGCGGAAGAGTCCTTTTGTCTGCGGCCGCACCATCGGAATCCGGTCCGACAGGGTTGCCCTGACCCTCCCGCGGGAGCTCATTCTGGCCCTTCGGCAGGGAAAAGAGATGGTCGTTATCCTGACCGCTACACGTCCCGGCTGAGGGTTGTGATCTTCAACTCGGCGTCTGTCAGGAGTGACTCGCACTGTTTTACGAGCGCAGCACCCTGCTCATAGAGCCGCATGCTCTCGTCAAGGCTCGTGTTCCCATCCTCGATCTTTTCTATGATCCGTTTCAGTTCCTCGATCTTTTCCTCATATGTTCCCGTCATGGTCTACACGCTCCACGGTAACCTCACTGCTGCCATCATAAAACCGGATATTCAGCCGGTCTTTTATCCTGATATTTGCATTACGCCGTACGATCCGGCCGTCCTTTTCCGCGAGGCAATAGCCCCGGGCAAGCACGGCACGGGGGCTCCTCCCAGCGAGGGCTTCCTTCATACCTGCAAGCTGGAGCCGGTTGCGCTCAAGGCAGGTATGCACTGCCCGGTCGAGCCGGTCCGCAAGATCGGCCGTTGCGGTCCTGCGCTCATCCAGCCGCCGGAGGAACCGCTGGGGGCGGAGCCGGTTATAGAGACCGCAGATCTCCTCTTTTGCCCATGTTACCCTTCCTAGAAGAGCGGAGTCCATCTGAAGCCGCAGTTCCTTCAGCCTGATAGAAAGGAGGTTCCGGTCCGGGACCACGAGCTCGGCAGCTGCTGACGGCGTTGGAGCCCGGAGATCTGCTGCGAGATCGGCGAGTGTCACATCAACTTCGTGGCCGATAGCACTGACCACCGGTACCGGGCAGGCTGCGATGGCTTTAACAACATCCGGATGGTTGAAGGGGAAGAGGTCCTCGAAACTCCCGCCGCCCCGCGCAACAATGACCACGTCCACAAGACCGTCCAGCCGCCGGATCGCTGCGGCAATCTCCTGGTATGCCTCATCGCCCTGTACTGCTGTCGGCGATATCACGATCTTTACCGGGAATCGCCGCTCCACGACATTCGTGATATCATGAATGACGGCGCCTGTCTCTGAGGTGACTACACCTATCCTTGCCGGGAACGCGGGGAGCTCCCGCTTGCGATCCGCGGAAAACAAGCCAAGGGCCGAAAGTTCCTTCTTCCACTGCTCGACGAGCAGGAACTTCTCCCCGAGGCCGGCCTTCTCTATTTTCCTGGCCTGCAGCTGGTAAGCCCCATGCGGTGCGTATACCGTAACAGAACCGGAAACCACCACCTCCATGCCTTCCATGGGTGTGAATGTCAGGCAATCCGCATCCGACCGCCACATCACGCACTTGATGACCGCGGCGGTGCTGCTACCGCCTTTTTCCGAGAGCGAGAAGTAACGATGTCCCCGGCTATGGTGTTTGTAGTTGGTGATCTCTCCCCGGACCCGGATATCCTGCAGACGGGGGTCGTCAAGGAGTTCCCCGATTATCGCTGATAGTTCGGAGACCCGGAAAGGCGCCGCCCTGTTGCCCGATGGCTCTTCCGGGGTGCTGAACCAGTCCATCAACAACTATTAGGACAAAACCGCATATCAAATAGGTGGGTTATGGTCCCGATCGCGGTCTCCAGCATGTTCTTCCATGAATACACCAGCCCTGAAATCTTCAGCTATGCCTCACGGGCAGGCCTTGACGGGATCGAGTACTGGCTGGAAACACCGCATTTCTGGCTCCGCAGCCTTCCGGTGGATGAAGTACTCATTTGTCGTCAGAAGCACCCGGAACTCTCCGCAATCACCGTGCATGCACCAATCCTCGACCTGAATCCCTGCTCGATCAACCCTGATGTAGCGGAAATCTCGATTCAGTACGCAATCCGCTCGATAACGATCGCCGATCAACTGGGGGCCCATATTCTTACGCTCCATCCGGGCCGCCGCACCGCAAAACGTCCTCCCGGGGATGCAGACTTTGCACGGTTTGAGCACTACCTCTCAGCGCTCCGCGATGCAGCTACCAAAAATTCCCTGAAGATCTGCATGGAAAACATGGAACCGACTGTCAACTCGTTCCTCTGCACACCGGAACGCGTCCGCCAGCTGCTTGATGATGAACCGTGGCTCTTTTTCACGCTCGATACCTCCCATGCACTGGCAAAATCCGAAGAAGAACTTCTCAGGTATATCGAGTTCTGTCATGGACGCCTGGCGAATGTGCATATCAGCCGGAAAGAGGGAAAGATCCTGCACCTGCCACTGGACCGGAGCCCTCTCATGGCAACGGTTATACACGCCCTTCAGGACGTTGGGTACAGCGGACCCCTGACGCTTGAGATCGATGACCTGAATTTCCCGCGTCCCCTCTCAGCAGAAGAGAAAATCGGCGTCCTCTCCCGCGACAATGCGTTCATCCGCAAATGCCTGGAATGAGCGCTGGTTTTATTAAATGGATTCCCGAATATAATTGTGTACTTTCAGTCGAAGTTATGTGCGTGCACCAGCACGTTGTGAAACACAATGATAGAATACACTCTTGAAATCTTTCTTTTTATTCTCTGTGTCCTCCTCTCTGCATTCTTCTCGAGTTCTGAGGTTGCCCTCATCTCTATGACTCGCGCAAAAGTCAGGACTCTCGATAACGAGAACCGGGTAGGATCGCATGCCCTTGTTGTCCTGAAAGAATCGCCGGAACACCTCCTGACAACAATCCTTATCGGAAACAATATCGTCAATATCGGAGCAGCGGCACTCGCAACCGCGATAGCCATCAAAATGTTCGGCGACGTCGGGGTCGGTATCGCAACCGGTTTCGTAACGATTGTCATCCTTATCTTCGGGGAGATCGGGCCTAAGATTTATGCCACCCGGGCATCGGACACGTTCGCCCTGACAGTTGCCCCGATTATCCTGTTCCTCTCAAATCTTCTCACTCCTGGTATCTGGGTTATGGAACGGGTGAGTCCGAAACTGGGTATTGGAAAGGATACTGCAGAACCGGCAGTCACGGAAGACGAGATCAAGGAATGGATCGATGTGGGAAAAGAGGACGGAACCATTGAACAGGAAGAGCAGGACATGCTCTACTCGGTGCTGGAGTTCGGTGACACAACCGCCCGGGAGATCATGACCCCCCGCGTCAACGTTATCCTGATGGAAGATACAATCTCATTCGAAGATGCGATCCGGATCTTCAATGAGACCGGGTTTTCCCGTATACCGGTATATCATGACCAGATCGACAACATCACCGGCATCCTGAACGTCAAGGATGTCTTCTCCGCCATGGTTTCAAACCGGAAGGACTCAACCATAAGGGAGATCATGTATGATCCCATGTTCGTTCCCGAAACCAAGAAGATCGACGATCTGCTGAAGGAACTCCGAGTCCATCGCGTTCAGATGGCGATAGTGATCGATGAGTACAGCAGTTTCGTTGGGATTGTCACTGTCGAGGACATTCTCGAAGAACTGGTCGGGGATATCCTTGACGAGTTCGACAAGGAGGAGCCTGGTGTCCAGGAGCTTGCCCCCGGGGTTCATGTCGTCGATGCCCAGATGTGGGTAGAAGAGATCAACGAAACCATGGACCTTCTCCTGCCGACCGATGAGTCCTATGAAACCATCGGCGGTCTTGTCATCGATCGCCTCGGACACCTCCCGCAACATCCCGGGGAAAAGGTGGAGATTGATGATGGGCGGGTGACCCTGGTGGTCATGCAGATGCATGGCCGGCGCATTGTCAAAGTGAAGATCGTCAATCATACTGCACACAGGAATAGCGTGAAAACCACCGCTGATAGTGCAACGGAGGAGAAAAAATGACGAAGCGCGTTGCCGTTCTTGCCTCGGGACGCGGTTCAAACTTCCAGGCGGTTGTTGAAGCCATTGCAGAGGGTAGGATCCCGGCAACGTGTGTCGCACTGATCACCGACAATCCGAATGCCTTCGCCATTGAACGCGCACAGCGTGCGGGTGTTCCGGTCACCGTGGTCGATTACGCAGCCTTCCCTTCCCGCGAGGATTACGAGCACGAACTCCTCGCCGCTATGGAACAGCAGAGAGCAGACCTCTTCGTGCTCGCGGGATACATGCGTATCCTGGGTCCAGCCATTATTCGGGCATTCCCGGAAAAGATTCTCAACATCCACCCTGCCCTGCTCCCCGGTTTCACCGGTCTCCATGCTCAGCGCCAGGCTGTAGCGTACGGGGTAAAAGTGGCCGGGTGCACGGTCCATTTCGTGGATGAAAACCTTGACTGTGGCCCGATCATCCTCCAGAAGTGCGTACCTGTTCTGAGGGATGACGATGAGGACTCCCTCGCTGAGCGGATCCTTGTCGAAGAACACAAGTGTTATCCGGAGGCGATCCGGCTTTTTTGTGAGAACCGGCTGGAAATTCATGGCAGGACCGTGCGGATCCGCTGACAATCCATTCACGCGCCATGTCCACTGATCTCCCCCGTTATCACCGCGGCTTTTTTACATGAGACGCCTATACTATGCACAACCAAACGCCGGCAGGGTCCAGAATGAAGGAGCGATCAAAGAATCCCGCAACAAAGATGGTGGCAAAGGAACGGATCTGCGTGCTATTCGACCAGGCAAGACTTGCATTCCGTGACCACCCTGAACTGAGCAACCGTTACGTGGTTCTTGCCCGGCTGATCGCGATGCGCCAGCGGGTGCGGATAGACCGTGATTTGCGCCGCCAGTACTGCCACCACTGTAATGCGTTCCTCGTACCGGGACGGAATATGCGGGTTCGGATTCACCGGGGCAATGTGGTGGTAACCTGTGGAATATGCAATAAAAAAACAAGATACCGGGTGGTGAGATCTCATGTCCGACAAGACTGACCGATCGATGCAGGACCTCAAGCCGACCGTCTGGATCGGTAAGCAGGGCTGTACGGAGACCATGATCGAAGAGATCGTGGCGCAGCTCAAAAAACGAAAGCGGATCAAGGTAAAATGGCTGCAGAACACTGAGGCCGATCCTGATGACATTGCTTTAAAAGCCAGGGCAAAACTGATCGAAGTGCGGGGCAGGACGATGGTACTGGAAGGAAGAGGGAAGGGCACTGTGGCGACCACAATCAGGGTTCCAAAAAACGAAAAGAGAACGGTAAACGGAATACTGTAACCTGCGAAAAAGTGAGAACATGGTTATTCTTTTCTGGATTTCATTCTGAATTTATCTGGAGCGGGCGGATACCTCCATTTCCCAATGCGAGAGCAGTCTTGAGGTGGATAAGTCTCCCGCACCGACCACAAGGAATGTGACCTATCAGCGACGGGGAGCCAAGCGGCAGGGGAGGTGCCCGTTGCAACCCTGTCATATTCCATGACCGGGCCCGCGATCCTGCCTTCCCAACAACCGTCGGATAATCCGCCTGTGGAAATATATAAGAACCCTCCTCACCAATAAATTAAGACTGTTATTTCATTATCAACAGTGAGGTGTTAGATGACAACATTGTATGATGTCCCTCCGGACCACATCATCAGACGGGTCGCTGAGGAGCTCAAGAAGAAGAAGGAGATCGTTCCTCCTGCCTGGGCTGCTTTTGCGAAGACGGGCGTGCACAAAGAGATGCCCCCCGAAGACCCTGACTGGTGGTTCACCCGGGCAGCAGCAGTATTGAGACGCGTCTATGTCGATGGCCCGCTGGGTGTTGAACGGATGCGGAGTTTCTACGGAGGCAACAAGAACCGGGGGTCCAAACCCAATGCATTCCGCAAGGGCAGCGGTTCAATCCTCCGGAAGTCCCTTCAGCAGCTGGAAGCAGCCGGCCTTATCATCCACGACAAGACCGGACGGCGGGTTTCCCCTGCAGGGATGGCCTTCCTGGACAATCTCTCGCAGGACGTTTTGAAGAATCCTCCTGCCCCGGTACCCAAGCGTGTCAAGCCTGTAGTTGAAGAACCTAAGAAAGCCGAAGGCAAGAAGGGCAAGGCGAAGGGCGGCGACAAGGCAGCTGCTGAGGGTGCTGACGGCGCCAAGGCCGAGAAAAAACCGGCAGCCAAGAAAGAGAAGGCAGAAGGTAAGAAAGCAGATAAATCAGAAGCCCCCCAGTGAGGTGTAGTATGGGAGATGACGAGCTAGCAGAACTCCGCAGGCGAAGAATGGCGCAGCTGCAGCAGCAGGCTGGGGACCAGCAGGGCATGCAGGAAGAGCTCGAACGCCAACAGCGACAGAAATCCCAGATCCAGATGATACTCATGCAGGTTCTCGAGCCCGATGCGAGAGAGCGGTTGAATACCATCAAGCTGACCAAGCCCGATTTTGCCGGTGCGGTTGAGCAGCAGCTGGTTGCCCTTGCACAGAGCGGGAGGCTCCAGAAGAAGATTACCGATGCACAGCTGAAGGAGCTGCTCCGGCAGCTCGCGCCCAAGAAGCGGGATTACTCCATTACCAGAAGATAATGAAAGCTGGAGTGCTGTATAGCGGCGGAAAGGACAGTTCCCTTGCAGGAATCCTGCTGGGTACGTATTACGAGGTTGAACTCAACACGTTCGTGTTTGACCCGCTCCGCCATATCCCGACTCTGGAGGCTGCGGCTGGTGTATTGGGCTACCCCTTGAGAAAGAGGGTATTTGCAGAAGGAATGTTGAACGAAATGGCCGACCTGGTAATTGCCAAGGGGTATCCGAACGATGCCATCAACGCAGCACACCAGTCCGCCATAGAATCCCTCGCAGCGGAGTATGACGTGGTCGGAGACGGCACACGGTTCGATGACCGGGTCCCGATGCTTTCGCGCGAGGCAGTCCAGAGCCTGATGAGCAGGACCGGGTGCTCGTTTGTGCGGCCCCTGCTCGGCTACCCCAGGCGTGAAGTCGACCGGCTGGCAGACCGGCTTCTCGTGGTGAAATACGGGGAGACGGGTACGATTCCAAACGGCGATTACGAATCAGAGATACGGGATGCGATCCGGGCCCGCGGGCTGGATCCGGCAACCCTGTTTCCGGCACACCACCAGCAGTCGCTTGTGGTTGGCAGGAGACAATAAAAAAGCACAGGTGACAACATGAGCAAATTAAGCAAAGGCAGGAAGATCCGGCTGGCAAAAGCATGCGACCAGAACCGGCGAGTGCCCCAGTGGGTAATGGTCAGGACAAAACGCGGTGTAGTTGCTCACCCGAGAAGGCGCAACTGGCGCAAGAGCACGCTGAAGGTGTAAGCCATGGCAGAGACGATGCAGGAACACATATACATAATCCCCCTGCGGGATGCACGGCGGATGCCCCGCTGGAAACGGAGCAACGGCGCGATCAAGGATATCAGGAAATATCTCGCCAAGCACATGAAGAGCGAGGATGTCAAGCTTGACAAGGGCATCAACGAGATGGTCTGGAGCCGGGGCAGCTCAAAGCCGCCTTCCCGGATCCGGGTCCGCGCCATGAAACTGGAGGACGGGCAGGTTCAGGCAGAGCTTGCACCGGAATCGTAGATGGAACGCACGATCACGTTTGCTGGGGACCCGAACATCGGGGTCTTTGCCCGGGTGCTGGGCGATATCGCAATCATTCCCCCGGAATCAACGGAAGAGTTCAAGACCGCGGTCCGCGATGCGCTCGACGTCACGCTCGTAGAAACTACCATACAGGGAAGCACGATTATCGGGTCTCTTGCAGCCGGTAACAGCCGGGGTGTTGTTGTCTCGGGACTTGCGACCGAAGAAGAAGTCGGGCTGCTGGCAGAGCACCGCGAGGTGCTGCTCTTAAATGAGTCGATGAACGCAGCCGGCAACGTGATCATGGCAAATGACACCTTTGCAGCAGTTCATGAGGACATGCCCGCCGACCTTTCAAAGGCGATTGGCCAGTTCCTTGGCGTTAAGGTAATCTCCATTAACCTCGGGGGTGTAAAGACTGTGGGTATGGCCGGTGTTGCCACCAACAAGGGAGTCATCGTCCACCCACGTGCTACCGAACGGCAGATTGCCTTGCTTGAGGAGGTTGCACAGGTGCCGGTTGGCACAGGCTCGATCAATATGGGTGGCGGACTTGTTGGCACCGGGCTCCTCGTAAATGAGAGGGGTTACCTCGCCGGTAACGCCACGAGCGGGTTTGAACTGGGCAGAATTGAAGATGTATTTGGTTTTCTGGAGTGAGTACAAATGACAGAGCAGAATTTTGAAGTTAAAGGCACATTCATGATGGGCGAGGACTGGATGCCGTACACCAAGGTAATTGCAGCGCCTAACGAGAATCAGGCCAGGGAACGCACGTATGCCGTTATCGGCAGCAAGCATAACCTGAAGAGACGTTACATCAAGGTCGACGCAGTCAAGGCTGTGAAGACCGAGTAAATTATTCAATTTTTATCTTTTCTTAGCTATTAAATCGGTTTTCAGGTTATTTTCATATGGGAGGAATTCTCCTGTTGAAAACCGATGATTGCTGCCCTTTGCACCTGCCCGGAATCCGTTGAGTCCGGGAGTCATTTCACCCCTCTCTTACCTGGAGAAGTAAATCCGACCCTTTTCCTCAGAAGGACTTCGTGGTTATTGTGACCTGTGCTCCCCGAGTGGAGCTGGGATGAAGAGAGAAATGTTCATAAAAACCGCAGGAGGCGAATCCAGAGGATTCTTCAGCTCAGAAAATTGCTCCTCCTGCCGGCTCTTATCCTGTTTTCCCCAGTGTGTATGGAGTTGATAATTTACCGTTAAGGGTCTTGATGGAGTCGGTAAGGAGATTCCCGCATGGTATGGTTCCTTAATCCGACAGTTACAACGGTCTTAAAAATTTTCAAGGGATTGTAATAACTCGCTTGATGAAAAGTTTTCCCATTATGATGTTAATCAATAAACCGACCATACAACTCCTGAATTCATCTACAGCAGTTGCTATCGGAGGCGGTCTCCGGCTTCATATCGCTTTCCTCCTCGCGGGCCTCGCTGTCCGGATACCAGAGTACTGTGCATGTGCCCTTATCATTTATGCAACCTATACCCTTGATCGTGCACTGGATTGCAAGGAGGATGCAATTAACAAGAGTGAGCTCCGTGGCGCAAATGTAAAAATTGGAATTTTTGCGTGCATCATAACGTTTCTCATGGGGGCCTATCTCTTTATCCTCGATGGCATATACATTGCACCGTTTTTCCCGTTTGTTGTCGGCTATATCTATACCCGTGGCATAAGGTTCGGGAGGTATGCATTCAAGCTCAAAGGGGGTGCCGGGTTAAAAAATATTATCATCGGAATAACCTGGGGGGGTTCGGTTGCACTCGTTGTCAGTCGCTGGTGCGACAGCCTTGTCACGATAACGGTCATTTTCCTCTTCTTTGTGCTGAAACTGTTTGCGACATCGTGCGTGAACGACATCAAGGATGTCAGAGGGGATAGCGCTGCAGGTATCCGGACATTACCTGCAATGCTCGGTGAAGAGGTGACGAAAAAGATCCTGATTATCATCCTTTTAATCCTGTATTGCATGACCGTGTGTGCAATGTATTTAGGGGAAATCCAAAACGAGTGGATTATCCTGACATTCAGTCTGGTGCTCTCTACCGGTTTTCTTGCCATCTATTCTCCCTCATTTGAAAAAAGTCCAACACTTATTCTCAGGAAGATGCGGGAGATAGTCCTGAGCTGGGAATATGCACTTGCGCTGGCTCTGAGGGCGTGTGTGATGGGTTAATCCAGAGTCTCGATTTTTTCTGATTGTTCCTGGAAATATGAAAAGATACGGTCTCCCCATGCGAGAGCTGAAGGATCATAACTGATAACATCATGCTTTGAATCAAATACACCATTATTGTAAAATAATGAGATTGAAAAATAGGAATCAGTAACAATATAGGAGAATTTGATATCCTGTCTGGAGACAAATACCGCTGATGATTTATACTTAAGACCTTCTTCGAGCTGATCACGAAACTTATCCTTCATAATTTTAAATACCCCGGGTGTTAATATCAAGGATGCCGGGATACCTTTTTTTGCAAAATTCAGGAAAAAATCAGGATATCGTGGATGAATGGTGTGGGATATGCCTTTGATTGTTTTTGCTTTTGAGATATTGTTCAGAAATCCGTTGATATCAAATATCTCTTCATCAGAATTTTCAATGATCCTGTAATCACCGAGATTCCGGATATCATAGAGAATTTCGTACGGCAGAACGCTGATGTTATGGTCTCCCCAGAATTTCGGATTCCTATCAAAGATTTCCATCGTCTTTATCAGAGGCTCCAGATGAGTAGTCAGCACTTTGCCAATCGGCGTTAATGAAATACTTCGACCGTTTTTCTCTATCAGGTGCTCCTCTTCAAGTATTTTTATTTGGGGGAGCATCCCTGTTGAGGTAACCTTGAGTATCCTTTTGATATCGTCCCATTCATGGGGTCCACTGTTCAGCAGGATGAGGAGGTTGCGACGCTTATCCGATGCCGAGATAACATTCAGAAGCTCGTTCATGATTCTGCAGAATATTACAAAGTGATTGTTACACAGCGAGAAAAAACCTCCTGAAATATTTTTTTATCTTTTTACTGATATATTAAAGGAGATCGGAACCCGATAATTCAGGCTGGCACAAAATGCTTTCCCAGGAAATGGATCAGGCTTTGCAGGAATGTTTACGGGTCATCAGTTCTGCCTCTTCTTAGGAAATGGTTTTCTCTGATTTCATTATCCCAGGATTTTTACGATCAGTAAATCTCATGAACATGAGGAGGGTTACAATGCCGTTAAAAAATTTAATGACATCAAAATCGTCAGACGGATAGCAATATACAATATCCATCCTGATATTGTATCGGAGTAGCGATCTCTTGACCGTGCATCACATCCACACCACACCCAAGAAAGATCGCATACTCCCCAATCATTAAACCTACTCCCTTGACACCACTTCTCGATGTTCTAAGATTACTGGCAGATACTATGTATTTCAATGGCCACAGAGGTTTAATCCCGGAAGCAAAAACCGGAAAGCCTTATATGTTGTCAGTCTTGTACGTCGATGATGATCCCACCCTTTTGACCGTCTGCAAACTTTACCTTGAACGACACTCTGATATATCCGTATCCATTTCCGGCTCCGTGGAAAATGCACTGACACTTCTTAAAAACACCCGTTTTGATGTAATTATATCAGATTATCAGATGCCAGGCATTGATGGTATTGGTTTTTTAAAGATTCTGAGAGGAAATAACTGTAATATCCCATTCATTCTCTTCACCGGAAGCGGACGGGAGGATGTCATGATCGAAGCTCTCGATAACGGTGCGGCATTTTACCTCCAGAAAGGCGGGCATTCAAAGTCCCCGTTTGCTGAGCTCGATGAAAAGATCCATAAAGCCCTACGGCAGTACATGGCTGAAAATACAATAAAAGAAGATCGGTTTCTGGTTAAGCCTGTTCTTTGAACATCCACAACTGCAGCGATCTTCAAATATGAAAAATGAGGCTCTGCTCCCGCAGCTGTGACAGCCCCCGCATTGTGATAAGAAGATAGTCGGGAAGCTTTTTGCCTGCGTGGCCCACCAGGACGTTTTCCAGAACATCAGATCGCTTATCGAAGACTTGTTTATAGTCTGGAACCTAAAGTTTGATATAAACCGTTACTGATTTAACCGATTAATAATTCCCTTTTACAAATCCAACCCTGTTCTATCCAGTTTGATTTTACAATGTGTCATGTATTCGATTTTCTTGACTATAAATTAGCCAAAGATTCGTTCTCCTTAAAGGATCTCCATAAGTATACTACCCGCTCTGTCAAAAAGGCCGTCTGCCTGAATGTACTTTTGGTCGGGCTCGTTGTTTCTTTGGGATTTCGGTAAAGAAGCGATTCAGAGCCTCTCTGAATGGTAATTCGTGGTGGGGGTTAAAAAGAGATAAGTGACGGGAATAAACCAAAAAGGAAGTAGAGCGTTATTTTTTACTCCTTTTTGTTGGTGATGGTGAAAACACAGTTCTCATCGCCCTTGGACTTGCACTTGATCTCTTTTGCCTGGACCTTGATCCCGAAGGCCCCCTCGATGATCCCGGCGAGCAGGCCGGCCGTGCAGAAACAAACGTTTTTACCGATATTCCCGAAAGACTCGGACTCAACGGTATGGGAGAGGGTGATCGTCTTTGTCTTTGTCTTCTCGTCCCATTCCTCGCTGACGAAATTGAACCAGCCCATCTGGGCATAGAAGGCAAACGCCATGTCGGAGAGGGTCTTGGGATTGGTCCTCTTCTTGATCTCGTCCTTGAACTGGGTCATGACCTCGTCTTCAGGAGTCCCGACAAAAAGGATACCGATCATCTCACCGGCGGCATTCCTGACCGGCTCATATGCCACGACCATCTTTTTACCAACCACATCTGCAGTGCCGTAATAGGTCTGCCCTTTCCTGATCACGGTATCGTAGACAACGCTGGAAATCTCGGTCCCGACAGCCCGCTTGCCTTCAGCATTGATAACGTTGGTGGAGACGCGGATGGCCTTATCTCCAATTTTCTGGAAGACGGTAGCCTTTACTTTCATATCCTTTTCAATGGAATCGACAACCTCGAAGTTATCGTTCACGACATGACTTCCATACGCAATCTTGCCTTCGGAAACTGAAGGCGCCCCGAATGCTGCGAAACGCTTGTGCAGCTCGATGAGATCCTTGTCAAGTTTGGTCCTGGACAGGTCATACGTGATGCTCATCTTCTTGTAGTGCTCGACGTTTTCCCTGCCCATGTCCATGTACGCCCGGTAGTTGACACCGCTTGCCGGTGCCTCTCCCATCGTCTTCTTGAGAGACTGGGTCATGGACGTGAAGATGAACCGTGGCATCATGACAACCGGTTCATCCATGAGGGAGATCTTGCCTTCGAGGGGCTTGTGCTCAATGAATTCGGTGATGGCCGAGTCGCCCTTGACAACGGCTTCCGCCTTGAACTTCCAGCTTGGAGAGACCTGGTCTGCCTGGAATGTGCAGTATTCGTCACCCTTTGCAGAGCAGGTCTTCTCGAGGCAGTACCAGGACTTGCCGGTCACGGACGTGAGAACCCCTTCGATCCAGCCCTGGTGGATACCGCAGACTGCCATGTTCCAGTCCTTGAGTACCTGGGACTCAAAGGTATGCCTAGTCCGGAGAATGATCCGTTTTTCCGAGGCTTCAACCAGTTCGAACGGAGCCCCCCAGCCCTGCTGGTGCTGGAGCTTGAAGACCAGCATCAGGAACTCTTCGGGTTTCAGCTCCATGCCGAACTTCTTTAACAGGTTATTCAGCCCGACTGAACCCTGGCCGACCGAACGGAAGAGCTTGCGCACTG